>MVCZ01000165.1 GCA_002049825.1 Candidatus Zhuqueibacterota bacterium 4484_188 | reverse complement strand
ATTAAGGAGGTTCTAATATGACGTGAAAAATATTTATTGTTTAACAGGCTGATTGACAGGAAGAAATATTCACTTCAAACTAATTATATGGAGGCAAATATGTTTTCTAAGAAATTCAGAAACTTATTTTTGCTTGTATTTGCAGCAATTTTTCTTTTTTCCTTAAGCGTGCAAGCACAAGATACCGGAAAAATTAAGGGTTTAGTAACCGATAAAAACGGTGAACCTTTAATTGGTGCAAATGTAACGCTGGAAGGTACGATATTAGGCGCATCGACAGACGCAGACGGCGCTTACTTTATATCCGGGATTCCGGCCGGAACGTATACAGTTGTCGTTCAGTACATAGGATACCGGAAAGCGACGAAAAAGGTAACTGTTTCTGCCGGAGAATCGGCGACAGCTAATTTTACTCTTACGGAGGATGTACTGCTGATGGATGGTGTGGTGGTCACCGGTACACCTGGTGGTGCGGGAATTCGCAAGCGAGATGCCAGCTTTGCTATAAATACCGTCGATGCGGTTGAAATCACACGTTTTTCGCCGAGCAGCACCGCAAATCTTTTGGAATTAGTCCCGGGTGTCTGGTCTGAGAGTTCGGGTGGAGTTGCCGGCGCTAATATTTTTGTGCGTGGTTTGCCATCCTCCGGTGACGCGCCATTCGTGACCATGTCTATCAATGGTGGACCAATTTACGGTGTGGAGACTCTCTCCTTCTTCGAGCAGAGCACTATCTTCCGTATTGATGAAACGGTTGAGTTGACAGAAGCGTTGCGAGGAGGCCCCAGCGCCGTATTCTCGAACGCTGAACCGGGTATGACTGTAAACTTCAATCTGAGAAAGGGCAGCGAGAAAACCAAAGGTCGCCTGAAATATGAAACATCCGATTATAACCTACAGCGGCTGGATGGCTTCCTGAGCGGTAAAGTGACAAATGGCTTGTATTATATGGTTGGCGGTTACGTCAGGACGTCTCCCGGCATTAGGAGTACGCAATTTAATGCCGAAAACGGAAAGCAGTTAACCATGCAATTAACGAAGGTCTTCAAAGGTGGTGCAATCAATGCTTTCACACGGTTGACCGACGATTACGGACAGTGGGTACTGCCAATGGCACTTAAGACCGGCAACGAGCTGGGCACATTCGCCCAACTCGGCAATGCCACACGCTTCCGCACACTGCAGCTCAATACACAGGGTGACAGTGCTACGTTTGATTTCGCCAAAGGTCGCGGGTGGAAAGGCAGCGTCAGCGGATTAAACGGAACTTTCGACCTGGGAGCCGGTTGGACAGTCCGTGACCACCTTTCCTACACCTCCGGCGATGCAAACACTTTCGGCTTTGTCCCGCAAGGCAATCCAATCAAAGTATCGGCTCTTGGCCTGGGCACCGTAAAAACCAGAGGTGGAAAAGTGCTTAAGGATTCGGACTACATTCAGAACTATGGTCACTGGGTCGTTATGAAAAATCTTGAATCGATTAACAATGACCTCAGCTTGAACAAACACTGGAAAGAGCATAACATCACTCTGGGCTTGTATCAGGCTCGATGGTCGTCAGAAGATTTCTGGACACTGGGTAACCATGTACCGGTCCATAATGTGGCTAATGGAGATTTATTGGAAGAAAAAATTACCGCCGATAGCCTTGCCGCCCATGGAGGTGGAAGCCCATGGAATTACGGACTTCAATATGCCGGTGATGCCCGTGTATCCGCAGTCTACGGAGCAGATTCATGGCAGATCATGCCGGCATTGCGACTCGATCTTGGAGCCCGCTACGAGTTTTTTGATCTCCAGTACACGCTTGATCATGGTGCTCTTCCCGATGGCATAATTGACAAAGCGGAGTCACTAAGCGGCAAGGACTACGCTATTACGGCGGCAGTCAACTACGACTTAGCCAAAGAGCTTGGTGTTTTTGGACGCTTCTCCGACAGCTACCAATTCCCGCACTTCGACATGATCCGGGAAGGCAAATACAGTCTCGATAGTGACGGCAATGTCGAGGCAAATGGATTCACACAATATGAAGTGGGCGTAAAATATAGCTCAACTCTATTCAGTCTGTTTGCTACCGGTTTCAACTTCACATTACGCGCTATCGGGACGTATCAGAAAGGGGAAATCAAGGATTCCGATGTTGATCCGGACGTCGTTGGGAATTCAATTTGGCGCCAGCCTGACATTCAATTCAGGATTTCACCGAGCTATGATCTTGTTTTCGGAAATTCCACTGCGACCATCTATGGTGCGGCACGGATGGTTGGAAAACGATGGGATTCCAGAGATAATGTATTCCAGTTGGATGGCTATACGAAAATCGACGTAGGCGCCGTGGTCTCAGTCCCGGGTGGTTTATCTGTTATGTTCAATTGACTTGTGATTAAGTGGGTCATTTTAGGCTTATAGTGAGAGGAACTTCTTAGCATCATTTGCGGCTGGGGACAATATAACTGCTAAACCGGATGTGGTAAACATCATTAATGAAGCGCGATTCACAGAAGGTAGTCCGCATGCTGATGAGACCGGTTTTTATATTAAATGATACTGTGTTAGACTGTCCAATTATGCCGTGAAGTCTCACTATCGCATTGACTTACAATTTTTGAACAGGAATTAGCTATTCCTTTTAAGGAACACAAAATAATCGAAGTAAGCCAGCCGTTGCATATCATGCAAATTTTTACATGCTGGCTTACTTTATATTTAAGAAATTTTCCAATATTCTGTACCAATAATGATAATGGGAGCAAATTGACCAATAACCGACGTTCTATGTTAAGAGGTATTTTATGATCGACCTACTTATTGTTCTGGCATTTATAATTTATTCTATCTCTTCAGGTTTTTTTGCGCAGAAAAAAGCGTCAAAAAACTTGCAGGAATATTTTTTAGCCGGTCGCACCATTCCCGGTTGGAAAGCCGGTTTCAGCATGGCTGCTACCCAATTTGCTGCCGATACCCCCCTGTTGGTAACCGGTTTAATCGCCACCGCCGGTATTTTTATGCTGTGGCGCCTATGGATTTATGGAATTGCTTTCCTGATGATGGGCTTTATTTTTTCCATCGGGTGGCGCCGCGCCGGGGTCTTAACAGACGCGGAGCTTACTGAAGTTCGCTACAGCGGGAAAGGCGTTTTACCCTTGCGCGTACTCAAAGCGGTCTATTACGGCACGGTTATTAATTGCGTGGTTATGGCGATGGTGCTGGTAGCGGCAGTTCGAATTGCGGAAGTTTTTCTCCCCTGGCACCAGTGGCTGCCGGGCGGGATTTATCAATTTTTTCTGAACATTACCAGCTCCCTTCATCTTTCGCTGGGCAGTAGTGTTACCGGTCTGGCGCCGGCTATCGCAACCACCAATAATTTAATCAGCATTTTAGTGATTGTCGGTTTTACAACTTTGTATTCAACCACCGGTGGTTTGCGCAGTGTGGTAGCTACCGATGTTGTGCAGTTTAGTCTGGCAATGATCGGAACCCTTATTTATGCTATCGAGGTGGTGCGGCGTATTGGGGGTCTCAATGGTATTGTAGATAAAGTCGTAGACATTTATGGGGCGAATTTAGCTGATAAATTACTCTCTTTTGCTCCTTCGGGAGGTGAGCTTTTACTTCCTTTTTTAATTATCATCGGTTTACAGTGGTTCTTTCAAATGAACAGCGACGGAACCGGCTACCTGGCGCAACGCTCCATGGGATGTGCCACCGATAAGGATGCCCGCATCGCAGCACTGGTTTTTTCCTGGATGCAGATTTTTTTCAGAAGCCTGATTTGGTTGATAATTGGGGTAAGCCTGCTGGTATTATATCCATTCTCAGCCGCCGATGCCGCAGGCAGCAATTTTGCCGCTTCCCGAGAAATCCTTTTTGTTACCGGAATAAACGATATTTTACCGGTGGGCATCCGCGGTATTATGCTTACCGCCATGTTAGCCGCTCTCGCCTCTACCATCGACACTCACTTAAATTGGGGCGCCAGCTACTGGAGCAACGATATTTACCAGCGTCTGATTTGTAAAGAATGGTTAAAACGAGAACCCAAAAACACCGAATTGGTTCTTGCCGCCCGTTTATCGAATATACTTATTCTGATCATTGCACTGACTATTATGGCGAACCTGGGTTCCATTCAAACCGCCTGGTTCATTTCTTTGCTTTTCGGTGCCGGCATGGGATCGGTGTTGGTTCTCAGGTGGTTGTGGGAACGCATTAACCTGTTTTCAGAATTGGCTGCCATTATCGCTTCTTTAATTGTCGCCCCTATTCTTCTCATTCTCACTGATGCGGAGTGGATTCGTTTAGGAACAATGGCATTGGTTTCCACCACAGTGGCAGTGCTGGTAACATTCGTTACACCGGCAACTGATGAATCTGTTTTAAAACAATTTTACCAAAAAGTCCGTCCGATGGGATTTTGGAGAAAAACTGCCGTTTTTTCAGGAGATGAATCCAGCGTCCCGGTTAAAAAATTATTCAAAGAAATCAAGGTTACTTTTTTTGCTGCAGCTTCCCTGTTTTTAATGTTAATCGGAGTTGGCAAATTGCTGATTCCAGCACCCGGCATTTCAAAATTATGGGCGATCGTTTATTTGATAATTGCATTAATTCTTGTCCCCCTGTGGTGGAGGGAAGCGGTTAGCGAGCCAGCGGATAATGTAACTTAAAATGTAGTCTATCTACTTACCGGCTGGTATTTGGAATTCGAGATATCCGGAGCGGCTACATCTTGCCATTACAAAATTATGTAAGGAGAATTTTTATTAATGCCCGAATTCAATTTCGACGCGGTTATCTTTGATCTTGACGGAGTAATTACGCAGACCGCTTCCGTGCACAGCTCCGCATGGAAACAGATGTTTGACGAATTTTTAAAAGCCTATTCCAAACAAAAAGGACTGCCTTTCCGGAAATTTTCCCATAACAGTGATTACTTACCTTATGTTGACGGAAAACCCCGTTATGAGGGAGTGGCTTCTTTTCTGGAATCCCGAAAGATAAACCTGCCGTACGGGGATCCCTCCGATGATCCCAAGAAGCAGACAATTTGCGGTCTGGGTAATGTAAGTTTTATTAAAGATTTACTGAAAAGGAACATAAAAGTCGCAGTAGCTTCGTCCAGTAAGAACTGTAAAAAAATTTTAGATGCCGCCGGATTAACAGACCTCTTTGAAACACGGGTTGATGGTTTGGTTTCCGCCCAACTTGGTTTAAAAGGCAAACCAGAACCCGATATCTTCGCCACTGCTTGTGAAAATCTTGGTGTTACTGTCGACCGGGCGGTTGTGGTCGAGGATGCGGTATCGGGTGTGCAGGCGGGCAGGAACGGTCAATTTGGCCTGGTACTGGGAATTGCCCGCGAGAATAACCGGCAGGAATTATTAGCGAATGGCGCCGATATTGTGGTAACCGACTTGGCGGAGATAAGTTTAAACGACCTGGAAAACTGGTTTATTCGCGGACTAAAAGAGGAGCAGTGGACTTTAAGCTATCCGGACTACAGCCAGGAGAAAGAAGCC
>MVCZ01000164.1 GCA_002049825.1 Candidatus Zhuqueibacterota bacterium 4484_188 | reverse complement strand
CCACACCGGAAGCGGTGCGACACATTGCTTACGATTCCGATCTTGATGCTTTCTGGATTGGCAACTGGAGCACCGACATTTACCTGGTCGACCGTACCGGCGCAACGCTGGCAACCATACCGGCAGCAACGCACGGAACTTCCTCTAATTACGGCACCGCTTATGACAACTGGTCGACCGGCGGTCCCTACCTGTGGATCTTCAGCCAGGGTGCCGGTGCCGGAACACCGCAGTTAATCTACCAGTTAGACCTGGCAGCCGGCGGAACGCAAACCGGCGTTACCCACGATGTTACCGGCGACTTCCCCGGTCCGAATAATATTGCCGGCGGTTTGTTTACCGCACCCGGTATTGTTACGGGAACCGTCTCCATTGGCGGTTTATTACAGGGAACCCCGGATATGTTCTTCGTGTATGAGTTAGCGCCCTGGAGCGGCGGTGCCGGCTGGCTAACGGCAAACATTACCTCCGGAACCGTTCCTGCCGGTGGGAACCAGCCAATACTGTTAACCTTCGACCCGACCGGATTGTTAGGCGGTGATTACCACGCCAAGATTAAAATCAACAATAACGATCCGACCAATCCGCAAGTAAAGGTTGGCGCCCACATGTTTGTGCAGGCTGAGCCCGACATTGCCGTATCGCCGGATTCACTGCTGTTCCAAACCATTCTGGTGGGCGCAACAGATAGTTTGGTTCTGACCGTTTTCAACAACGGCGCCGGCGTGCTGAATATTACCAGCATGGTATCTTCCAACCCGGCATTTGTCCTGGGTGGTCCTGTTCCCTCACAAGTTGCGCCGCTCAGTTCCGAGGACGTTATGGTTTACTTCATTCCCCTGGTACCGGGAGTTGAGATCGGAACATTAACTATTACCAGTGACGATCCCGACACTCCCACCCTGGATGTCTATATGGAAGGTCAGGGAAACGAAGCACCGGTAATTGCCGTTACCCCCGATACGTTCGATGTGACGGTAACAAGTGGAGATATTCTGAAAGATACCCTTTATGTTTCAAATGTTGGCAACGGTCCATTGGTATTCAGCGCAGTTGTCGGCGGCAACTTGCCCGAACTGATCTATTTCCAGTTTGACGAACCCGGACAGACCCAGACACCCAACAATGCCAATCCGCAGACAGCGGTTTCCCAGTACGGCACGCTGATGGGCGGTATGACCATGGGCGGAAGCGGTTTTGCCGGTTCGGCGCTTATTGGTACCGGCGGTTCTTCAGCTTCTGACTATGTTGATGCGAACTGGATAACTAATTTAGGTACCGACAGTTGGACCATTTCCCTGTGGCTGAACAACGTGGATATGAGCACTTCGCTCCATTATCATTTCGGCGATAATACCGCAAACAGTTTCCGTTGTTTCTCCGGTGGAGTTGCCGGCGCGGGTAACCTGATGTTGCGTGGTCCGGTTTCCGATGTGACAGTCACCGGTGTAGGTCCGGGACCAAGCATAGTAGATTTTGTATACGATGCTTCCGTTCCCGAAGTCCGTGCTTATCTGAATGGTGTTCTGAATACTACTGTCCCACAAGCGGGTGTCAATATTGTCGGGTCAGCAAATTTCAAGGTCGGCGGATACAGTTCATCAACCGGTATGGCTGCCGGAGAGTTAATGGACGAATTCAAACTGTTCGACCATGCAATTGACGTAACCGAAGAATTCCGCTCGTCATGGCTCACCTTGAATCCCGATTCCGGAACTATTGCTCCTGCTGGAACGATACCTGTTGAACTCACCTTCGACCCCTCCGGACTACTGGGCGGTGACTACACCACCAAGATTATTATCACCAGCAACGATCCGGTAACCCCGGAAGTCAATATCGGTGTGCACATGTTTGTGCAGGCTGAGGCGAACATTGAAGCCCATCCGGATTCGCTGGCATTCTCCGACACGCTGTTTGTCGGCGCCACTGAAACAAAGATGCTCTACGTGGTGAACAGCGGTGCCGGTGTGCTGAATGTTACCGGCATTACTTCTTCCAACCCGTTGTTTACTGTGGATACTTCGGTTTTCGACGTGCCACCGTTCGATAGCGTAGGTGTTGGAGTCACCTTTGCGCCGGTGGCGATTGGCGCACAAACCGGTATGCTCAGCATTTCCAGCAACGATCCGCAAACACCGGTGCTGGATGTGCCCTACTCCGGCGAAGCCATTCCGGCTCCCATTGCCGCTATTACGCCCAATTATAACAACCCGGTGCTGGTGGCAGACAGCGATTCGGTAGATGTGTCGATCAATGTGAGCAATTCCGGCGGTTCCCCCCTGCACTGGAGCGCCGTGCTGAGCCAGACACAGATGGTTCGCAAGGTGATGCCGCGGGTTTACGGGCCTTCGGAAACCTCGCAGTTCATCGAAGTCGATCCGAATGCGACCTCCCATGGTTCCGGCTCGGTGGTCGATGCCCTGTGGGATTTGCAATTCAGTTTCGACCTGCAAGCTGCTACCGGCGCTTTAGGCAATGCCGGTGCGGAATTTGACGGCACCTACTACTACACCACCCGCTGGGCGTCCAATCTGATTCATCGCATGGATATGAGCGGAAACTTAGTGGAAGAATTTTCTATTCCCGGCGTCAGCGGACTGCGTGACCTGGCGTTTGACGGCACCTACATGTATGGCGGTGCGGCTGCCAACAACTGGAGCACCGATATTTACCTGGTTGACCGAACCGGCGCCACGCTAAGTGTGATTCCGGCAGCAGTGCATGGAACCCAATCGAATTACGGCACTGCCTGGGATGATTACTCTGCCGGCGGTCCCTACCTGTGGATTTTCAGCCAGGGTACCGGCGCAGGAACACCGCAGTTAATTTACCAGTTAGACATTGCCGCCGGCGGAACCCAAACCGGCGTTACCCACGATGTTACCGGCGACTTCCCCGGTCCGAATAATATTGCCGGCGGTTTGTGGGTTGGCGAAGGCGTGGTGACCGGAAAAGCCTCCATCGGCGGATGTTTGCAGGGCACACCGGATATGTTCTTTGTCTACGAGTTGGCTGAGGCGGTGCCGCCGTGGTTAGTGTTTACCGGACCGACCTCGGGCGTTATCGCACCCGCAGACAACTTCAACGTGCCGCTGAGAGTCTATGGTATTACTCCGGTAACAAGGGACAGCATATATGTGGTCTTCACCACCAACGACCCGAATCTCCCGCTGGCAAACATATTACTGATTCGTGAGCCGGTTTATGCTTTGGGCGATCCTGATCAGTTGCCGACCACCTTTGCGGTGAAACAAAACTATCCGAACCCGTTCAACCCGACGACCACCATAAAATACCAGTTGCCGCAGAGCAGCGATGTGCACTTGGTGATTTACAATGTGCTGGGTCAGAAGGTTCGCACGCTGCTGAACACGCGCAAGGACGCCGGCTATTACCAGGTTGTCTGGGATGGTCGTAACGACCAGGGCGTGAAACTGGCGACCGGTTTGTATACAGAAGATGTTAATGATGAAATAATCTTCTTCCGGTTTCGGTAGTTTTACCTTTTTACCTCCCGCTGCTCTTGTGGCGGGAGGTTTTTTATTTTCAGATGATACCTACGAACATTCCGCTTTTAACAGGGCTGAGAGCGAAAAATGAAAAACCCATAGCTCCGTTGGGAGCGAAGTGTGGGTAGAAAATTTTACCGGTTAGACAATTAAAGCGCTTATAAAAAAAGAGGGACGGAGGCTGAGTTCGGATAGTAAAGGATTCTTGTTTTGAGCGCTTATGGGTCATTACCTCTGACTTATATATTAATCACGTGGTAATGGTTTACTATTAGGTCTCGGTAACTCCCGATGTGTACTAATTAATCCCATATTTTTTCAGCTTGGACATGAATGTGCTCCGGTGGATGCCCAGTTTTTCGGCGGTGCGCAATTTATTGAAATGGTTTTCACGCAATGCTTTCAGAATAATTTGCTTCTCATAAATGTCAACCACTTCTGTAAGTGTTCGATTGGGATCAATCTCAATCACTGCTTTGGTTTCGTCCTGGGACAGGTATGCCGGGAAATCCTTTACCGTCAGTCGCCCGGTTTTATTCAGCACCACCGCTCGTTCCAGTAAATTTTCCAACTCGCGAATATTTCCGGGCCAATGATAATTCTGCAATATGTTCATTGCGGCGTCTTCAATAATTTCAATATTTTTGTCGAACTGCTTATTAAATTTGGTAAGAAAGTGGGTCACCAACAGCGGAATATCATCCCGGCGATCGGCAAGCGGCGGCACCAACAGCGGAATAACATTTAAACGGTAGTAAAGATCCTGCCGGAATTCTCCCCGCTTCATCATTCCTTCCAGATCGCGATTGGTTGCGGCAATAATCCTGACATCAACCTTAATGGTTTCCGTTCCCCCGACCCGTTCGAACTCACCCTCCTGGAGCACACGCAATAATTTCAGTTGCATATTCTGTGAAACATCGCCGATTTCGTCTAAAAAAATTGTCCCGCCATGTGCCAATTCAAATCGTCCCGGTTTATCTTTAATCGCCCCGGTAAACGAACCTTTCATGTGCCCGAATAATTCACTCTCTAACAAATTTTCTGCCAGTACCGCACAGTTTACTTTAACAAAAGGTTTCTTGATCCGGTCGCTGTTAAAGTGAATCGCATTGGCAATCAGCTCTTTTCCGGTGCCGCTGTCTCCCCGTATCAGCACCGTTGAATTGGTCTTGGCAATGTCCTTTACCAGGTCAAACAATTCCAGCATTTTGCGATTCTTGCCAATAATGTTGCTGAAATTGTATTTCAGGGAAAGCTTCTCGCGCAAATACTGGTTTTCTTTGATGAGCGATTTAAGCTGGGAAATCGTATCTACCTTGGCAAGGATTTCGTCCAACCGTAGCGGTTTGAGAATGTAGTCCTTGGCGCCTTTTTTCATGGCTTCCACTGCGGTTTCGATGGTGCCGTGGGCAGTGATCATGATGACTGCAATATCCTGGTATTTTTTTCGTACTATGTCCAGCAACTTGATTCCATCCATCTCCGGCATTACCATATCAGAAATCATGATATCCGGTTCCTGCTCCCGGATCATTTCTAATGCCTCGACACCGTTCCGGGCGGTCGATGTTTTATACCCATGTTTGACAAAGAGCTCTTCCATTAAATCCAGTGCATCAACTTCGTCATCTACAATCAGAATGTGAGTCTTCAATGGGTGTTCTCCTTTAACTTTCGTTTTTTACAACGAAATTTTTTTCATTTTTTGCCTGCGTCTGTATCCTTTTCTCTTGGTAAATAGGAAAACGCAAGCGGATTAACGAATCTTTTCCGTTCACCAGGTGTGTTTCTATTTTTCCATTGTAATTGTTAAAAATGGTTAGCATAATGGTCATCCCCAACCCTACCAGGCTGTTGGACATCAACTCGTCCGATTGATAGGGATCGAGAATTTGCTCGGCGCTGATTTGCACATCCGGGATATAAAATTGTATTTCAACCCAGGGAGTCGTGGTGTACCCGTTGGACACTTTCCCGCGCACCTCAATGGTTTTCTGAATCGGGGTAAATTCGAAAAGCGCGTCCAGCAAGTAACCAAAGGCATCCTGAAATTGAGCATGATTTCCTTCGATGGTGTACTCGTGCTTTTCAAATTTGCTGCGCAATAATATCTGTTTGTCACGAAAGCGCTCATCTTTGGCATCAAGCACGGTTTGCAGCACTTCCACCACTGAAAATTTTTCCGGGATAGAATCTTCCCGGTTCAGATTGAATTTTGCCAGTAAATTGGTGATGTTCAGCAACCGGTCGATCTGCCGCTGAATACTCTGATACGCATGATTGAAATTCTCCCCCGGCATTTCCTCCGCAAGCAGTTGCAATCTTCCGTAAAGAATGTTAATCGGGTTCCTGATTTCGTGACTCAGCGAATTTGCTCCCCCGGCATTTCCTCCGCAAGCAGTTGCAATCTTCCGTAAAGAATGTTAATCGGGTTCCTGATTTCGTGACTCAGCGAATTTGCCAGGTTTATAATGGTCGACAATTTTTCCTTGCGCAAAATTCGCCCGAAAAGCTCATCGTGAATCATAGTGTTGGATAAATTCACAATCAGCCCATCGATGTGTCCATTTTGGTTGTGCAGAAAATCGGCGCTGAGATGAGCGTCAAT
>MVCZ01000006.1 GCA_002049825.1 Candidatus Zhuqueibacterota bacterium 4484_188 | reverse complement strand
GGATTGAACGGGTTGGGATAATTTTGTGCCAGTTCATACCTCAACGGCACCTGTCCGTTCTGTTTCTCAATTCCCACCGGGGTGAGCGGAAGATTCGCCGCCGGATAGTTGTAAATCATCACATTGTCGAAATTGCCTTTGAAGAATGGCGGATAGGTACCTGTATCCGGTGAGGCGGCTTTTCCAATCCGTAACGGGGCAAATCCTTCGACCACTTCTGCATCGAACCCAACCGCTTTCCGCTCAATTACCTGGTCACTGGCATCGGACAATTGCAGAACTGCGTAAAAAGCAACCGTATCGCCCGGGGGCGCGCTGCGTACCTCGTACATCACGTGATACCAGTTTTCCATCTCCACGGAATCCTCCAGGGCAATTGCCACGCTCCCATCGGTGCCGGCGTACAACCGGCTGTCGGGATTGAAACGAACCTGGTAGTTGTTATTTGCCCAGGCGGTAGCATCACGCGGTCGGTTCAGAATACGGCAATAGGTTCTGGTCGCCATTTCCGTTTCCGGATACATCCAGAAATCCACCAGGAATTGTTTTGCCGCCAGGAACGGTGCATCCACTTCCAGGAAGCTGGAATCGCCTTCCAGGTAAATTGAGTGCGTTCCAACTGCGGCGTTGGCGGAATAGGCCGGACTTCCATGTATGGTTATCGTATTGCCATAGGCACTGGTATCCTGGGGAACGCCACTGCCTTCTTCAAATGTTAAAGCCAGTGTCTGGGTGTTCTCTTCGTAAATACCAAAGCTCAAATAATCCGCTGCCTGCCACCCGGCATCCTGGGGATACTGGTAAATCAGACCATTATTGTCGGTTGCTTCCAGATAGTAGCGAATAATGCTTCCCAGGGGTTGCTGCGGAATTGTTCCCACCATTGAATCTCCGGAAACCGTGGTCATATCCACAGAAGTCCAGGAAGCACCCAGGTCGGTCGAGTAGTATAGCTTGGCACTCTGAATCGTAGTGTTGAATAGGGTGTAAATATTCGCGCCAACATCATACACATCGGAGATAATCGGCGGGATGGGAAATTCACGCACCACATCACTCACCCTGATTTCATCCACAAAACCATCCAGAAACGAATCGCCGCCGCCGCCGGCATATCCGATATGCACCGGTTGATCGGTGGTAATCGGTGTGGGATCAGCCGCACCAAAATTCAAATAATCGGCAACACTAAAAGAAACCAGTTCTATTTGACTGTTTGACTGATTAAAATGGTGAATAATAGTCATCAGAATATGGCGGGTGGTGTCGCGGACAAATGCCATGTGGTACCATTCGCCCACATCCATAATGTTATTCGGCGTATTTGCCTGCGGCCAGGCATCCTGGGAAGCGGCTTGATATCCGCAACTGAACATCCGGCGGTCGCCCCACATCTCTACAAAATAATTCGGGCGCCAGAACACATTATCACCGGTTTTAATAATTAAACGCGGCACCCATCGCCAGTCGCTGGAACCGGTTCCGAAGGTAAAAATATTGATCCAGCCTTCGATGGTCCAGTTTCCGGTCAAATCGAGGTACTGCGTATCAGCCACGGTTACGTAGGCGGAATCACTTTGCGAATCGTTATCAATTCGCAAGCATTGCCCCATACCGGTTACCACATTCGGCAGGAAAAAGAAATTCACCGGATCCCCATGAAATTGGCCATCTTCCGAATACGTTGAGACATTACTCAAATCTCCGTCAAAGTGCATTAACAACATCGTATTAGCGTCAGGAGTATACGGTCCGCCAATCTGGGCACCTACTGTTCCTACACTTAGAAACAATACTAAGAGTAGTACTCCGAACAAGCTTTTCATAACTTACCTCCACATTTTTTAATGAGACACACGGGAAAACAAGAAACGGATTACCGCTCTCAAATTCCCAAAGATTTGTGAGGCCTCTCTCCCTAAAAATTCCTCCATAGCAAAACCATTCGACTGCTCCTTAATCACCTCCTTTCTAAAGAGCTAAGCTTCGATTAACTGCACATTTATTTTTGAAGTACCTGCTTCGATCTGCGTCGGATAAAACAACAGATCCCTTTGCATAGAATCTTTGTACGCCCGGTTCATTTCCCGGTAAAAATTATCCAGCGCTGCCTGCTGCACCAGGTTGATTGTGCACCCTCCAAAACCGGCACCCATCATCCTGGCACCAAGTACGCCATCTATCTTGGTTGCTTTTTCCACCAAAACATCCAACTCGGCACAGCTCACTTCATATTCGTCCCGTAAGCCGGCATGGGAAGCAAACATTCTTTGCCCGAAAGTGCCATAATCTTCCCGTTGCAAATCCTGGCAGGCGGCAAGCACCCGCTCATTCTCCTCAATTACATATTTGCACCGTTTATAAATAACCGGGCTTAACTCTTTCTGATGTGCCTTCAGGAAATCGATGTTCACATCCCGCAGACTGCGAATATTAACATCATATTTACGCAACGCTTCCACCCCTGCTTCACACTGGAGCCGCCGTAAATTGTATTCCGAAGCAGCTAATTCCCGGTGAACCCTGGTATCGCACAGTACTAACTGCAGGTCGTCCCTCTCGAAGGGATAGTATTCATGCTCCAAAGTACGGCAATCCAATTTCAGCACTTTTCTTTCACGCCCGTAAATATTAATTAACTGATCCATTATTCCGCATTGAACACCCACAAATTCATTCTCAGCCTTCTGAGCAATTTTCACTAAAGAAAGCTCATTGAGATGGAAATGGAACATATTATTCAGAGCATAGGCTAAGCCCGCTTCGATGGCGGCAGAGGAAGACAGACCGGAAGCGATGGGGATATTGCCTCCAAAAACACAGTTAAAACCGGGAATGGTGTATCCCCGTTTATTAATTTGATCCACCACGCCGCACAAATAATTCGGCCAGCCCTTCCCGGATTTTGTCAGCTCATCTACCCGGCATTGGTACTCATCGTTCAAATCATTGGCAAAAAACCGGCACTGTCCGTCATTCCGCGGACTAAGGGCAAAATAAATTGCCCGGTCAATGGAAGCAGGTAAAACAAAACCTTCATTGTAATCGGTGTGCTCGCCAATCAGGTTAATCCGACCGGGCGAACGTACTAGCATTGGTTCTTCGTTGAAGAGCTCACGAAATTTCTGTTCGACATTTTGAATAAGTGCTTGCATTATCCATCAGCTTTCGTTTGTTTTGCCACCGCTCTCAGGCTCAACACAAAAAACACCACTCCCACGAGCAGCATAATGCCTCCCCACCAAATGTCAGGATACAATTCAGCCAGCACCTTGGCACTCGCGCGCGGTGTAAAAAGGTGGTATAAACCGGTAATTAAAATGATGCCACCTATTGTCATCAACATCAACCCGACAAAATACCAGATCGGTTTCATTATTTTCATTTCCTTAGACATGGATCAATCTCCAGCTACTACCAAAAGTAAATATTAAACACGACAAGAATAATTAAAGAAATCACCGCCCAAAATTCCGGCTTGCGCAGCAACGGCACCGGTTGATCGACCGTTTCCTGGGTTAACCCCTTTACCAGCCCAACCAATTCTTTTTCGGGTTTCTTTTGGGTGAACAGGCTAACAACAATTGTTACACCAAAGCAAATGAGCCATGCCCACCAGGCTCTCCAGAAATTTGCCGCCATATCACTGGCAACGCTGGATAGTGTAATAGTGCTTTTTTCTATCCAGGCAAATTTAACTGCCAAAAACAAAGTAAAAGATGAACCCATTCCGGCAAGCAGCCCCCAAAATGCACCATTCGGTGTTATCCATTTAATAAACATTCCCAATAGCATGGTGGCAAACAGCGGCGCGTTTACCCAGGAAAAAATTGCTTGCATATAATCCATGATAGTGGGCATACTCTTCGCCCAGTACGCGGTGACCAAACTAATCAGAACACCGGCGACAGTGGCAACTCTTCCCATCCACAACAAGTGTGCAGATGAGGCTTTTTTATTAATCACCGATTGATAGATGTCGTAGGTCCATACCGTATTAAAGGCGCTGATATTGCCCGCCTGACCAGCCATAAAACCGGCTAACAGCGCAGTAACGCCCAACCCCACCAAACCGCTGGGGTAGTAGCGGGCAATAAGCATTGGCAATGCCGAGTCGTAATTTACCTTACCTCCGTCATGTAAAAGATGAAATCCACTGTTGGGATCGCGGGAAAGAACCAGAGCAATTAACCCACCGAAGATCACAATAAATGGCATTGCCATTTTAAAGAAGGAAGCAATAACCGGTGCCATGCGGGCAGAGCGCATGTCCTTTGCCGAAAATGCCCGCTGAACCACCAAAAAATCTGTTGTCCAGTACCCAAAAGAAAGTACAAAGCCTAAACCAAGCACAATGCCGCCCCAGGTAACCAACATTCCGTTTTGTGTGGGATCGGAAGACGTAGACCACAACGTTGAATATGCTTCGGGAATCCGATTAAAAATTTCCTGCAAGCTGCCAATTTCGATGATGCCCAGAGCGGTAACCAGAAAGAGTCCGAACCAGATGAGGAAAAACTGGATGATCTCGGTAAAAATTGCCGACATCAATCCGCTGAGAGAAACATAAACCGCTACCGTTGCCGCCGACACCCACATGCTGACATCCCAATTCCATCCGAAAAAGGTATGCAGCACCAACGCCATGGCGTATAAATTGATTCCCGAGACCAGCACGGTCATAAAACCGAATGAAATTGCATTCAACACCCTGGTTTTTTCATCAAATCGCAGCTTCAGGTAGCCGGGAACCGATTTAATCCGGCTGCTGTAGTAAAAAGGCATCATGTAAAGCGCCAGAAAAAGCATTGCCGGAATAGCACCAATCCAGTAGAAGTGCGCTACATACATTCCGTATTTGAAAGTGTTGCCGGTCATCCCCAGCAATTCCAGCGCACCCAGGTTTGCCGAAAGAAAAGCCAAACCGGCAACCCAGGCGCTGTTTTTGCGCCCGGCAAGGAAAAAATCTTCATCGCTGGTAGTATAGCGTTTCAGGTAAAAACCGATTCCCAGCACAAAGATGAAGTAGATAAAAATAATTATCCAATCGACAAAAGATAGACCTATCGCTTCCATAAGACTCCTGAAATCCGATTTAGAATTTAAAATTGTTTATTTCGATTCGTGGCTTCCCTTGCCAGACACTCAGCAGCAAGTTCCATTTTTTTACACCCCCCGCCTCCACCTGGGCATATTCTCCGCGCCGGATAGCTTCCGCCAGCGAATCCGGACGCCCGGTTGCCGGCTCTAATCCGACTGTGAGATGTTTTGCCGGTTGATTTTGCGGCCATCCACCGTAACACAGCCAAAGCCCCAAATAGGGAATCTGCTGCGTATCGAATTGAAAAATCAAATATTCATCGGTGGTGTTGTAGTGAATACCGGCAATCCCCTGCGGAAGTTTATCGGTAAAACATTTTACCGCAGTGGCAATACCTTCGGGTTGAATTTCCGAAAAATCCGTTCCCTTTCTATCACCCGCTAAATAGGGCCACGGCACCCGGTCACCGTAGCTGCCAATTTTCTCATCGGAAGACCAGTTGAGAAAGACCTGACCGACATGAGGATCAACAACCAATTTTGCCCCGGGCTCAATTTTTAGCAAAGGATGGGCAGACCAAATAAAGCAAAATGGAATTTGAGAGTGATTGAAGAGTGAATAACCGATGCGAAGGGTGTTTCGATCTAACTGTACCATTTTCTGCAGAGTGTATGAAAAATTGACCCCTTCAACACTCAGGACAAGAGAATTTTTTTCCCGACGATAAGACCAGGGAATTGCCCAGACTTCACCGTGATCGGGAAAGCTGATTTTCTTTCCATTTCGTGAGAACGGGTAATCCGCAGCTTCAATGGTGGGGAAACATTCGTCAAAACCACTGGTATCATAATCATCGAAAGTTGCCCCGTAGAATGCCGGTCGGTAGGAATGATCTTTGTTTTGTGGTTCCAGTAAAAATTGCCGCCCGGTTTTTTTGTTGGTCAGCTCAATCATCTTGCCACCGATAGCAGGTAAAAACGTGACCCGCACCTGGTCATTTTCCAGAGAAACATGCAGGAGTTCATTTTTATAGTATTCTTTGATCTGCATTTTTTCCATTGAAATTCAGGGTTTCAACTCAATTAACTCAATTATTGAACCACAAGAATTGCCGGCTGAGGATAGACTTTTCCGTCAATTTTTATATCCACGGTTGGCCAATCGTCAGTCCGGGTGATCACCTCGAAATGATCTTTATAGACAATCATGGTATCCTCGACCTTTGCCCCGGTGATGGTGGGATTCCAGGCAAACGCCTGTTTTTCTTGTACCACTTCACGGATGCCGGGGTAAATTACATATTCGCGGTCATCATATCCGATGGCACCACCCTGGTGGTGTTTTTTCCACTCTCCTTCGAAGCCGACTTCGGCGTACCAGTGTTTACACATTTCAAAAATATCGCCGGTAGAGGCACCGGGAACAGTGGCTTTTTGGTAATAAGCATTTACCCGGGCAGTTTTTTCCAGTTTGCTTTTCAATTCTTCGGGTAAAGGACCGAAATGAACAAACCGGGTTACGGCAATCGGCATGCCCCACTTCTCGGCAACCACATTCACCATAGCATATTTTTTTAGTTTAGCACCTGCCGGAAGGGCATGGCGATATTGGTAAATACGATCATCGCTACCGATGAGTAACACGGTGGGAAGAATCCCCCGGGAGCGGATTTCCGCCGCAGTCATCGCCTCGATCCGGAATTCGTCCATTCCCGGTTTAAGATGCCGGCAGACTGTTTCAACCGCCTCCGTGGTTTGTTTGCCCAGCCAGCGATACCGTTTTATTTCCGTGTCGGTCAAACTATAGCGAAGTTTCTTGAATTGATTGGCAACATTCACAGTACCGGGGTAATCGATATCGCTGCCGATTTTCCCACCCCGGGCAATCGATTTAATAATTTCGCCACGGGTATCTTTTACCGGATTTGCTTCGTACCAATTGTACATTCTTAAAGTGTAACCCAGTTTGCCAAGTGTTTCGTTCATCAGGCGGGGTGCTTCGCTGCCGCTGCAAATCAGAAACCTCGAACCATCTTTCATGATCAACAACGAAGCGGCACCGACATCTTTATTCAGGACAATTTGGTTATTTGCCAGCCCGGCAGTCATCCAGTAGAAATTTCGTACCTGGGTTAAAAGCATTCCATCTAACCCTTCTGTTTTCAGAAAATCCTTAACCCGGTGCATTTTCAGGGAAATTTCAGTTTGTACCTCATCGGGAGTAAGCAACTGGTTAGGGAGTCCTTTCCAGATATCAGCCCGTGAATTTTGTTCAAGGTCTGTGGAACAGCCCGCCAGCAAGGCAAAGAGTAAAGGCAGAATGAAGATGAAAGATTTCAATTTAGTCTCCTCATAAAAAATTCATAACCTGTTCGGACAAAATTAAAATACCAAGTGAAATGCGCTAAATGTTATCGCTAACATTTCTGCTTTAAAAAAACCGTTCGGTCTGAGAGGTAAAAATAAAATTTGCAACATCTGGTCTAATCATATTTATGTTATCGCTAACATTTCACAAAAGAGTTTAATTGATTCTGAAATAAAAGTCAAGAAAAAAATGCAGAATTTTTATTTTTCTGAAATGAACCGCCCGCCCAAAGTATTTTGCTTATCATTAAACACATGTTTATGATCGGCTAAACGCCCTATCCGGTACAGCCGCAAGAATTGCGGATTACCAGCTCTCCTTTTACGATTATCTCTTCAACCGAGGAAGTCTTGTTTTCGATCTGATCAATCAATTTTTGCACTGCTCTTCTGCCCACCTCGTAGGCATTTTGACGGATCGTGGTTAACGGCGTTCTTATCAGTTCCGCCCGGATATCATCCGAAAACCCAACGATGGCAACATCTTCCGGGATTCGCAGGTTGTGTTCATAAATCGCTTTCATGGCACCGAAAGCTGCCGGATCGTTTACCGCCACCACAGCACGGGGCATTTTTCCCGGGGGAAGCTGAAGCAATGTCTGCATGGCAGAGTAACCGTCCTTTTCGTGAAAACCAGCTTCAATAATTAAGTCTGCATCCACAGTCAGGTTGCTTTTTTGTAGTGCCTTGATAAAACCCTGCTTTCTTGCCTGCCCGATTAAAACCTGGCTGGGCCCGCTGATGTGTCCGATGCGCTGGTAGCCATGCTGAATCAAATGTTCGGTAATAAGGGTTGCGCTCTCTTCGTCATCGATGCTTACACAATTTGCACCGATGTTCTTCACACAACGGTCGTAAAAAACAATCGGAATTCCCCGCCGCATTACCTGCTGGTAAATAGTATAGTCGCTGACTGTCTGCGCGGTGGAAATCAGGAGTCCATCGACCTGCTTGGAAACCAGGGTCTCGATGGCGCTTTTTTCACGAATACCGCTCTCGGCAGAGTGGCTTAAGATCAAATCATACCCGGACTGATAGCTGATTTCCTCAATTCCCCTGACCACCTCCGGGAAAAACGAGTGGGTAATTTCCGGTACGACTACCCCGATGGTATTTGTTTTCCTCAGCACCAGGCTTTTGGCAATATAATTCGGGAAGTAACCCAACTTCTGCGCCGTTTCCAGAACTTTCTGACGCGTTTTCGGATCAACATTCGGTCGATTATTCAGCGCCCGGGATACTGTCATAGTCGAAATACCGAGCGCTTTGGCAACTTCCTTTGCAGTGACGCGTTTCGGCACGATTTTTCTCCATTTTGAATCGTTTTTATTTTGCTGGTGAAACCTCTACCGGTAATTTTCAGAATTAATCAAATATACTGCAAAAAATGTTTTTGCGCTTCCAATTTCACTTTTTCTTTTGGAATATTGTAATATTCCCGTCGTAAAAAATGATTCATTGCATTTCTACAGTAATTAATCTTTCAACAAACCGGTCTTTTGATTTGGGAAATCGAACCCGGAAACTCACCACGCCATCCTGTGCAGCAACAATTTCGGCGCCCCCTATTTGCTTAACGCTTTGATCGAAAATCCGCATTTTAAAAACTTGATTCGTTCCCGATTGCCCCTGAAGCCTGACCCGGTATTTCTGACCATCCAATCGGGAAGCAACAATTCGTTTCCCTACAGAGTAATCACCCGGCTTTGGCTGCGGAATGACCGGGAACATTCCCACGCCCTTCCGGTGCCGGAAGACAATCTCACTCTTTCCCCTGAGCAAAAATTTAATTGTATCTTTTAAAACACCGCGGAAATTGCCGTTGCGGATGTTTTGCTTCTTTCCGTTTACCAGAACCGAGTCCACAATCATTCCCGCTGGTAATTCCGGGGCAAATTTCATGGTGATCGCCGCACCTGTTTCTAAATTGAACCAAAAACGAGTACTGTTTATTGATCGGCTCATCCGAAACGTCACGCGGGAGGTTCCCGCTCTCAGGTTGTTTACCTGTACGCTGTCCCAGTGTAAAGGAAAGCGGGGAGAAAGTACAGCGGTTTTGTTGGGCGCATCCGGTCTCCAGCCAATCATCCCGTGAATCCCGGGGTGGAGAATATTGGTTTCCGACCAACACTGGTGGGGACAAACCCCGGATGGTTTATATTCCATCCCGTGCATGACTTCTTCCACATATCCCAGATTCCAGAATTTTTTAATCCGCATGGTGCCGGTAAAATGTGAAAATGCCTGGGTGGAATTTCCGTAAGCATATTCTGCCAAGGCGGTCCAACCGGTGAACAAGGGCCAAACGCTTCCATAATGATAGCCCGATGGTTTAAACAGCGGCGATGCGGAGCTGAGAATTCTGACCCCCCAATCGGGGGAAAAACCGTTTCCGGCATATTCAGCTAACATCTGCCCGACTTTCGGGTCGTCCAGCAGCTCAAAATACATGGCAACGGCAGGCAAATCGGTTTGGATCGGATTATATGTTCCATCGGCAAATTTGAAGCGTTTGAGACCAGAGTGCCGCCAGGTACAAAGTCGTATGTGCTCCCCAGAGCTTTCCTCCTTCCACCCAGCCGTGACCCACGTTGGTATTTTCAATCAGCCGGTCGCCGTCGGTATCGGTTGCATACAGGAAATCCATGGCTTTTTTTATGTGAGACCAACTTTGCTTAATAAACTGCCTATCTCCGGAAGCGCGCAGGTAATGTGCCGCTAAGAGTTTTAAAATCGCCGTAATTATCAATAGCAAAACCGGACCACTCGGAATCCCTGCCAAAATACCAGGCGTAACCCGGGCGACCGCTAATTTTATGCCTGCCGTTCCAGCCTCGTTCAGTGGTGGAAAAACCTGCCAGCAGCCCGGTTCCGACGGTGGGTGTGTAGGCTAAAAAACGATCGGTGCCAATTACAGCCCATTTCCACAATTTATTAAATTCGTTGTCCGGTGATTGAACTGTCACGCTCGATGTAAGCAGCTTTTTGTAGTGTCGATTTGCTTTATCATAGACAGCTTGCGGATCGGAAAGAATCTGACGGTAATGCTCCAGCGCTTCTGACACGCCAAGATTTGTTTTTCTTTGTTCCATTGAATGTCCCGGTATTGACCCACTGTGTATTTTAGGGGCGGCTGATCTGTGCCGATAATAGAATATAAATCTCCGGCAGAATCCTTCACATGTAAAGCATTAAGTCTTTCATCAAAACTATACCACACATCTCCGATGGCATTTTCGTCGTAGGGCCACATCCAGCGCAAATCGCTGCGGAATTTTGCTACCAGTGAAACCGGTTCGCCGCCCGACGCCTGGTACTGAACAATGCCACCTGCTTTGTCGAGCGATGGTAAAATCAGCTCTTCAAGCTTGCCCACCGGCGTTGTGTAGATTCTTTTGTAAACCTCCGGAAATACTTCAATTTTTACCGGCATGTCTCTTAACCAGTGCGCTGAGTTTCCAACGATTATCCCCGCCTGAAAATCTCTGAGCACCCGGAATGGATGAACCCAGAATTCATCAATCCCGCCATTTTCCTTTCCCATGATCAGCGACCGGCGACCGGAAATGTCGTAATAATTGTTCCGGGGGTGATCACGGGTAAGCACAATATCAGGTTCGGGTAAAATTTTCAAAGCCCGTGTTTGTGGCGGTTCCACCGGTTCGCTTTTTACCTGAAAAGATTTTGGTTGATGCTTATATTTTTCCCAGTAGGTTTTTTTACCGGATGTCAACTCTCCGGCGAGATAGCGGATGGAATTGTTTAGAAATTTTTCCAGTTTATATTGCAACCGGTTCCGTTGCGCGAAATAAACAAATCCGCCGATTGAAAGCACACTCCCGGTTCCTGCCGCATGTTCAATCATTAATTTATTATTTCCGTGAATGGTGATATACGATTTTTCGGTAGCAACTACTTTTCCGTCCGCAGGAAAGTTTGCATCGAAATACCCGATGGTAGGCAATTTTTGATCCCGGTAGGAATCCCACACAAATGCACCGCCAAAGAGCCCGGTGAATGCCGGATGTCCGCGGAAGCTCTGATACCCCTTTTTATCAAATAACCAGTCGTCTTTTTTGATATCAAGTATTCTTATTTCGGGCTTATTTTTCTCCAGACCAATTTCAGCCGGTAGCAAGGCGGCATAATCGGTCAGAAGAAGATGACCGCCTTTTTTAACATATTCGCCTAATTTTTTCAGGTCGCCTATTGATGACTGCCACTGTGCCCACTGCTTCGAATCGGGAATGTGCACCCAAAGCATATCAAATTTAGCGAAATTTTCCACACCCTCACCCGCCAGCACCTGTGAAGCCTGTACCCGGGGAAGCGAACTTAACCACTTGAATGCAGAACTGTCTTCCGCCGTTTGCTGCGTTGAATAAAGCAGATACCCTGCCTGAATCCGGGTAGAATTGCTACACCCAATTTGTACGGAAACCCAGATAAAAACCATCAGATAAAACAGAATCCCGGTTTTCAGAACATTTTTCCTGCAGCCGGTTCTTACACAACGATTGGATAATTTTTTCATAAACCGCCCCTTTGTTTCTATCGTTAAAATTTTATTTACAGAAAGACGGGCGCTTCGAGCGAAAAAAATCCACCGCCCGATGATTCATTCCACCGCAAAATGTTATCGTTAACAATTTTATAAAAAAAACAGACCAATTGCAACCATATTTATTGCCGTTAAGAAAATTCTCATTCGCGGGCGTTCTAGTCATTGCAATCCCGGTTTGCCGGGAGAAGAAATCCTCTGAAAAACAAGGGGATTGCTTCGTCGTTGCATTCCTCATGGCATTGCCATCCCAATGGGGCAATGAGTCGGATTCCGTCATTGCGAGTGAAACGAAGCAATCTCATTTGCATTCAGGGGCTTGCCTCACTCGTTAGCGAGGTTCTACACCATTAAGAAATATTACCTTTCGGCAGGGAACCTGTTTTTTGAAACGGGGAGCTATGGACCCCTGCCCCTGACTGCGCAGGAATGACAGGCGACATTCGAATTCGTTATTCAATCCGCAAATAAATAGGACGGTTAATACCGCCGCCGCCGAACAGGTCGACCACCTGCAGGACAAATAAATTTTTTCCACCATATTTAAGATGATTGGTCAGGTCGGTTTCGGTCTGGATCATAAAAACCGTTTTATCATGATCGGTAAAACTTCCATACACCGCTACCGGTTCGCCATTTATCCACAGCCGGTAGGCATCGTCCACCCCTTCGGCGACCAGTCGCACCTTCCGCCCCCGGAACCCGGCAGGAATTTGCACCCATTTCCGGTACCATGCCATACCGTCGTAGGAGTAGCCCTGTCCCTCCCAGATTCGTGCTGCCTGAATCAACGGCCATTTGACATCGTTAAATCGGATTGACGCCCAGCCATTTGCCTCGCCCTGTTGATCAGGATCGAGTTGAAAATGCCAGTCTTTGTTCAGCATGAGAATTTGATTGGTGCGGGCAACCGTTAGCTTTTTCAGTTTCTCCAAGGACATCCGGGTTGTCGGAAAGTCAGACTGACCGGGCTTCCAGGAAACCGCCCACTCAAGCAGTTGGCTTAACAGCCATTGTCCGGCAGTCGCACTATGAGAGAGTGAACTGG
>MVCZ01000163.1 GCA_002049825.1 Candidatus Zhuqueibacterota bacterium 4484_188 | reverse complement strand
GGCAATTCTCAATAAGGACATCGTTCGCAGAACCCAGATCGATTCCGTCGCGCGCTCCGTTCTTCACCTCGCAGTTTCGCATGATAGTGTAGTTAGCTCCCCATTTTATACTAACTACATCTCTGTTACCAAACTGTCCATCAAGAATAAATCTGTCCAGCGTGATATGGCTATGCCTAAATTCAAACACCCGACCGGAACGGGTAACAACCGGTGGTTGTGAGGCGTCATAAGCTTGAATTAGGATTCTCTGGGTTTCGGTTCCATCCCGCACAGTTTCAACTTCCACACCCGGGGTAAATGTCCCCGGAAACACCATTATAGTATCTCCCGGCTGAGCAGCGTACAATGCCGATTGAATATTGTTAAACGGATTCCCAAGCGTTCCGGAGCCATTGGACGAAATATCATCCACGTAATATCGGGTGGCAAATAACGAAATATATGGGAAAATGATTAGAATGAAAATCAGTCGCATCTTCATTGTTTTGCCCTTCAGTAAATGGTTCACTCGATAAATCTAACTAAAAAGCGACAAAAAACATGCCACTTGTTTTATCGACCATATAATTGAAGTTATGAAGCAGGTAATTGCAAAATATGTAAAAATGTTTTACAGATACCGGATGCCAGTAACAAGATGCTAATGACCAGTGGCAGTAGCAGTAGCAGTGGTAATAGACAGCATTTACTAACCACCAGCTACCAGTGACCACCAACCAACAACCGGTAACTAATGACCAGTGACCAATGACGGCTTTAGCCATAATGACAGCGCAGCGTAATGACGGCTTCAGCCCCTATGCAAATGGTTCATTCTTTAAACAGATGATATATTTATCATCAATTTGTTTTAGCGGATTTTATTTTGTATAATATAAGCTAAATTTTGATCTTTGTGTCAAATTTTAACATACATAACAAGCTGTATTTTAGTTTCTATAATCAAAGGGGTCATACGGTTATGAAAACATTGCACACAGTCATCAGCACTGTCACTATCCTCCTTCTGTTCAGTACAACAATTTTTGCCGGCACAACCGGGAAGATTGTGGGAACCGTAAAAGATAAAAATACAGGCGAGGCACTTATCGGTGCAAACGTAGTCCTGGAAGGCACCGGCATGGGAGCTTCTACCGATGAGGACGGATATTATATTATCATAAACGTTCCTCCGGGAAAATACATTCTTGCCGTTTACTATGTTGGGTATGCATCGGTAAAAATAGAAGATATTCGGGTGAGCGTTGATCGAACGACTACCCGGAACCTACAGTTGGCACCGCAGGCGGTGGAAGGCGAAGAGATTGTTGTGCAGGCAGAACGTCCTGCCATCGAGATGGATCGCACCCACACCGCAGCAATAGTTACTTCCGAGACAGTTGAAGCAATGCCGGTGACCGAGATGCAGGAAGTGCTGGAATTACAGGCGGGTGTGGTCGAGACAAATGGTCAACTCCATTTCCGCGGCGGGCGTTCCCGTGAAGTATCTTATGTAATTGACGGAATTCCGGTCACCAATTCCTTTAGCCAAGCCGGCGGCAGCCTGGTGGAAATAGACAACAATATGGTTGAAGAGCTTGAAGTGATCAGCGGAACTTTCAATGCCGAATACGGGCAGGCACAATCCGGGGTGGTTAATATCGTTACTAAACGACCGGCGAGTAAATTCCAAACAAACATCAATACCTACGCCGGCGACTGGATGAGTACTAAAGACGATGTCTTTTTAGGAATAAACAATTTCAATCCCGCCGCGGAACGCAACATTGAGCTGGGTTTGACCGGACCAATTATCCCAAACAAACTGGGTTTTGTGATTAACACCCGTTATCATCGGTTTGAGAACACCGACTGGTACGAACGGCGCTTTAACAGTGTGGACGGCTGGAAGATTGCCGCATACCGGGAATGGGGGCAATTTCAGAACCTGACTTCCGGAACGGTGATTCCCATCCCGGATTCATTGGCAACCGGAGACCGTTCACGCGGACCATTAAGTACCAGTAATTACGGTTCCATTCAGGCAAAACTGAACTTTTTGATTTCATCGGAGATGTCTTTAACCTACACCGCGTTCGGTTCCTTTCAGGAGACCAAGGGTCCCTTAGACCCGGACAACCAGGGAAACGATCAATTTTTTCGCTATGCGCCGGACGATTACGGAACCGCCAGGGAATGGTCATATTCGCAGTTTCTGCGCTTCCAGCATTCCCCATCGAAGAGATTTTTTTACAATCTGGTTCTGTCATACCAGAGAGATGACGGCGATTTCTTTTACCGCAAAGATAATAAAATTGCCCGATTCCCCGGCGATGACGGCATTCAACTATTCTCGTCCGCTTCTACCGGTACATCCGGGGGAAACGTATTTTCCTTAGGCGGAACCAGTTCCCTTTACGGCGGCGCTCCCGGCAGGAGCTTCAACGATCAGTACCTGGTGCAGGGCGATTTTAACTGGCAGGTTGATAATCATAATTTTGTGAAAACCGGCTTTTCGGTGAAACAGAATTACATTGACATCTACCAACGGGGATTCCGCGTAACACCTACCTGGCAAAATTACGACTGGCCGCTGCGCGGCTACCAAATGATAGTTGGCGGGGACACAACCATAATCGATCCCGCCCAGATGTCTTTCGATGATTACTGGACCGCATTGAATCAATATTGGCAGAATTGGGAAGACACCTTCCATGCCAAACGCATTGAAGAAGTGGGACGTGAAGAGGTGGCGCTTTACCGCGATTACCAGATCAAACCGTTGGAAATTGCCGCATATATTCAGAACAAGTTGGAATTAAGCAATCAAATCATTATCAACATGGGATTGCGCCTGGATGTGTTCGACCCCAACGAAAAAGTACCAATCAACTACCGCACCGAGTCTTTCAACTTAGGCAGCGACATTAATCTGAAAGATGCCAAGGTCAAATACCAATTCAGTCCCCGGTTGGGAATCTCTTTTCCCATATCATCGAACGGGGCATTTCACGGCTCCTATGGTCATTTTTTCCAGATGCCACCCTATTCCCGAATGTACAACGCGCCCCTGGTTACCATGACTCGTTTTCAACTGGAGGGTCGCCGGTTGGGGAATGCCGACCTGGAAGCAGAAAAAACCATCGCTTACGAAATCGGCCTACAGCAGGCAATTACCCGGGACATTGGCGTTGATATTACCGCTTACTATAAGGATTTTAAAAACCTGTTAGGAATTGAGCAATTGACTACCATTGACGGCGTAACCTACACACGGTATATCAACCGCGACTATGGATATTCCAAGGGAATTACCATAGACATTACCAAACGCAGCGGTTTTGTAACCGGCGGAATTAACTACACACTGGCTTTTGCCAATGGCAGTTCATCCGATCCGTCTGCGCTGTTTTTAATCCAATCGGCAACCCGCCTGGGCGGTGAATCAGATGTATTTCCCGAGCGGAAAATTCTCTTCCTGGACTGGGACCAACGCCACACACTCAATGCATATCTGAATTTCGTAAAAAGGAATGACTGGAGTATCAGCGGAAAGGCAGACGAAATTGCCAAATTACCGGAAATTCAAAAACGGGATGACCTGATCGTTGAAAATGAAGGGCTCTTCACCAACAAGGAAATTTATACGCACCCTGATCATTTTTCCAGACCGAGGAAAATTCAATTCGGTTTAGAATTTAATTTTTAAGAAGATAATAAATCGAGCAAATTATAAAACCGAGGATGAGTAGATGATTTTTTTCAAACTCAGGCAAAGAACACAATTGTTTCTGATGTTCACCCTCTTGTTTGGAGCCACAACTTTATATGCGGGGATTTCGGAAAAAAATGCCAAGAAGCACAAAAAGGGTTCCCTGGCGCGAAGTGCTATTCGCAGTTCCCGAAGTTTTTCCCGTTTTGGCAAAACCAGTGCCGCTCAGCAGGAAGGGAATGTTCGCTATTTACGTGACACAAATTTGGATGGAAACTTAGTAACAGGAAAAATTTTCAATAATGGATTATTATCCGATGCTCCAGAACAGAATGAATATCGAAATCGTCCAATTTCCTGGCCAAAGGGACAAAAAATGGTTGATTATATTTTTGGAGCATATTTTTATGTTGCTGCAGAAGTTGTCGATGCTCATGGAGATTCAATTGCTATCGTTTCCGATTATTATAAATTTGGCGAGAAAGCCCCGGATGGGACGCATGGTTACCATTTTATGCCGCTACCGAAATACTTTAACCTGGATGAACCGGACGCGCTAACCACGCCGTTGGTCGGGGGAATTAGCGAAGACGTCGGGGAAGACGGCGTTCCTAACACCAATGATCCTGGCGAGGGAGACGGTATCCTGCAACCGATAGAAGATTTTAACGGAAACGGCGAACTGGATTTACACCTGCAGAACGTCGTCGGCTGGTTTGCACTAAGCAGCCAGAAACAGACCTGGCCGGAATATTGGCCGGTAGGCAGCTATCCGGGCGATGACCGCCAACCCGGCGATGAAGTACCCGGCAAACGTGCCGGTCGATGGAACGGCGAGTTTGGGGCTTACGTTCGCGGTGACCAGGAATCCTACTACGTGATGGATGACCGGGAAAACGATGAATTCGATTACTATCCTTTTCCCGGCGACACCCTGGGCTGGCCCAACGGACGGCGTGGCTTAGGTGTGACCATCGAAGCGCGCACCTACCAGTGGAATGCCCGCTTAGCAGAAGATATTTTGATTAATATATACGATATAACCAATAACGGTAAAAACCTGGAAAAATGTGTGGTGGGCATGTTGGTTGACCCGGACATGGGCGGGCAGGCAAACAATGACGATGCCGACTTCGATACCTTCGACGATATTACCTACACCTGGAATTTGGGCGGCAGGGAGCTGGACACCGGTTTGCCCATCGGATATTTCGGTTTCGCTTTCCTGGAAAGCCCCGGTCTGGCATTCGACAGTACCGACAACGACGAAGACGGTATGATTGACGAAAGCCAGTTGAACGGCGAGGACGACGACGACGACTGGACACCCTGGGAAGACCTGAACGGCAACGGCGTTTTCGATAATGAAGATGTTAACCACAACCTGATTCTGGATTACGGTGAGGATTTAAACAACAACGGCGTACTGGATATTGAACCCATAAATGACGACAAGGGGCACGATGGTCTGGGTCCGGAAGATTTTGAATATAACGGACCGGACGAAGGGGAATTAAACGGTGTTCCGGACGTGGGCGAACCCAATTTTGAATTCACCGACAATGATGAATCAGACCAGGTGGGTTTAACTTCCGCTTACTTTAAACCGCACAGCGGCTGGATGGATAACGACCAGCAATACTGGGACGAACAATTACAACCGGGAACGTTCCACTTTACCAGCGACTGGCAAACGGATGTGGCGTTTACCTACGGTAGCGGTTTTGTTCGCTTTGCCGTTGACACCATAAACGGGATGGTCTTGGACGAACGCACCCAGCGCTACGCCATTGCGCTTGCCTTTGGAAACGATAACCCGGACATCTTGCGCAACAAAAGAACTATCCAGGTAATCTACGACAACGACTACAACTTTGCCAAAGCGCCGATGCAGCCAAC
>MVCZ01000162.1 GCA_002049825.1 Candidatus Zhuqueibacterota bacterium 4484_188 | reverse complement strand
TGAAAAACACCGCTGCCGGAAAAATTCCGAAACACCATGAAACCGGTTGTTTTCGCAGGATCGAAAGGAGGATTCCACTGGATTTTCAGCGCACAGGGACTGTCAACTTTGGTAATGGAAGTAATAAGCGGAGCCGCCGGTTGGTCGGTGGAAAATGTGAACGTGCTGACTACCACTGCCGAATCCAGCGGCGATTCGTTGCCGGACTGGTCAATTCCCACCACTTTATACCAGTATTCCTGGTGCTGCACCGCCGTTTTATCCACAAAACTGCCGACGCTCATTCCCTCGTGTAAAAATAAGGGAACCGTGCCGCAGCCCACCGTAGAGCCGGGCGCCGGCTGGTAGGGCACGCTTAGCGGAATACCCGGATTTGGCGGAGGTTCCACCGTCATACCGCCGACCCATTTAAAAGGACCCGTTTCCTTCTCCGAGCGGTACACGTGGTAGGCTTTGATATCCTGAACCGGGGCACCAATCCAATCGACCAGCACACTGTTGTCCCGCGCCAGGAGTTTGGAAATAAAGGCTGGTTCCGGGGGGGTGCGATCCCGCAGGCGCTCGCAGATTATTTTTTCTTTAGTGGTATCGGGAATCGGCCAGGAACCGCTCATGTTTTGCGATTTGTCCAGCGCCTTCACCAGGTAGGCGTAGCAGACCGGCGAACCGGCAGGAACCGTTCGATCCTCGAAATAGGGCGTTCCACCGGATTCTTCCATCGCTTTCGCATCGGCTTGTGAGACGTTGCCTAATAAAAGAAAAGGTCCGCTGCAAGGCTGGGGCGGAAGATACACTGTTGCCGGTCCCTGCTTTTCGCAGGGTTTCCACTGTCCAAAATCGCACAGGCTGCGGTAAATATTGTAACTGTCCATATCTTTTTCGGTGTTCAGCTTCCAGGTTACTTTAATGTAATCCTCAAATCCTTCCCCGGCAATTCCCACCGGCGGGTCCGGCGGCGTAATGTCTTTCAGAAAACCACTGGCGGCGGCGGAACGTGCACTCACATTGTTTTGTGCGTCAACCGCTTCCACCCGGTACCACCAGGTTTTTTCGCCGAATGCCGAGCGAAGATTCGGGTCGGAATCGGTGAACGTAACTTCGGTAACGCCAGAGAGGGTAGGGTGAGGGATCAAACCGCCTACTGCGGTGGCGCCGGTTAACGGGTCGCCGGCATTTTCGTAGCGGTACACCCGGTAGCCGGAAACATGTGGTATCTCCACGTGTCCCTTTACATCCAGGGTCACTTTGGACCAGCGAATTTCCAGGCTGGAGGTCGGTTCCACAGCAGTAATCGAAATATCCAACGGTGTTCGCGGTGGTGTTTTGTCCACGGGTTTTGCCATTTCTGCCGGACTGCTCTGTGAACCTTCATTGTTTAAAATATCCACTGCAGAAACTTTGTAGTAATAGGTAATCCCATTTAGCGGGCCGCTGATGGTGTGCCCGTCCACGATATGTGTGGTGGGTAACCCGCTGCTGGTATCCCAGCGGGCATAATCCAGAAATCCGTTAAAATAGGAAGAATCCGGCGTCAGGGGATTCCCGTCCGGGTCGAAACGAAAACGTGAAATTGCCGGCATCTGATTTACTTTCAGAAATGTTCCCGAGGGAGAAGTGGAACGGTAGATATTGAATCCGGCAACATCGGGCATTTCCGCCCAGAAAATTGTGTCGGCAAAGGTTTTTGCCAGAATCTGCCAGTCGTCCGAGCCGGGAGGAATCAGCGCCTTAATCCGGTTACAATCGCGGTAGGGTACGATTGCTTTTGTATTCAGCGGCACCGTGGGGTAGGGTCCCAACGGACTGGTTTTCCGATAAATATTATAACCCCTGACACCCGGAGCTGCTTCCCAGGTTAACAAAACCTGCATTTTGGGTCCCGGTTTACTGCTGACCGCTTTTGCTTTGAAAGCAGGCGTTGCCTGGAGTGATATTCCTTCCAACAGAAAAAAAACCGGTATCAAACAAAATAGTTTTAGAAAATGTTTAAACTTACGCTGTAAACTCATTTTATCCTCGCATCTTTCTATTCAATATAAAATCCTTGACTTGAATTAAGACCAACGGTAACATCTACGCTGGCGCAAACGACCCACACAACACAACCTTCCAAACCGACCGTGCCCTGGAAGCTGAAGGGGTAGGGTCCGATGACTTGCAAGTCGCCCCCCGACCGTGCCCTGGAAGCTGAAGGGGTAGGGTCCGATGACTTGCAAGTCGCCCCAGGCACCGGCAGAGACTAAACCGCCTAAAATTTCACCGTGAATGTGTACACCCACAAACCCGCCAAGACCCACATAAGTTTCAATTCCGCCGGAGAAGATAAAGACATTAAATCCGACACTCGATTGATTATAGCCGTAAAGGCCGGTCAGTCGGTCTGGCAGGACGCTGGTGTTCAACCGGAAACGGCTGTGCTCATCCTGCAAAATCCAGGCTTTGTTCTTCGGTGCATTTAATCCTACGTAAAAGCCGCCTTCGGTGCTTACACTCGGCCCGATGAGTGAAACGCAGCTAAGCGCTACTTTACCCTGCAGAGAAATATAGCCTTCGCTGCCAAAAGTGCCCAGATGCCAGTTTACCTGCCCTTCGGCGCTGATGCCGCCCATCAGGTCACGTACGCCAGCGCCCGGTCCACTTTAAACCTCGCTTTTCCGGTGACCTCCAGGTTTCCACCGGAAATAATGGAAATATACATATTCCCGTTGATGGTCAGTTCCGAAACAGAAGGTGTAACCAGGTATTCGAGTTTTCCATAAGCGGCGGAACGAAGCAGCACGTTGGCGTTACCGGTGGTTTCCAGTTCCGCGCCCAGCATAAGGCGCTTGAGCTGCCCCGATTCAATGCAGGCGCAACCCCAGATGGAAGCCATGCTGCCAAAATGCGCCACCGGTCCCAGGGTAAAATCGTGGCGGGATGTTTCCCAGATGGACATGCAGATTTGGCTGCTGCTTAACACAATCGAACCGTCCATTGCGCCGTCCGAAACGAAATTCAGTCCAATCAGCCCCTTACCAACGAATCCGTCCTGGTCGGTACTGTCGTAAGCGATGTTGAAATTGAAATTTCCAAAATCGCCCGACCAGTTTCGCTGGATGGTGGTGTCGGTCGCCGAGAATTTTTTGTCTTTGTCAAAGCCCAATTTAATCCGCCGTCCGTTAAACGGCGCCACTGTTTTGTTGTATTTGAAATCGTGGATGTTCAGGTAATCTGCGCCGAAGAAATCGAAATGCGCCGTGCCGCCGGCTTGCAGGTAGCCCGGTTTGCCGGGTTTGTATTCGGAGAGCTTTACCGCAGAAGGTGCAAAATCGAATCCGTCAAATTTCTGCCCGGCAGTGTTGTAGTCGAAAAACAAACGCCCCAGGTTGCCGTCGGCTAACATTTCGCCCCAGGTTAAATAAAACGGTTGGGCAAAGTGGCGCGGCTCGTACAGCCCGGCGGCGGTGAGAATCACCTGACCGGTTTTCACGCAGATCAGCCCGGCGCTGGAAAATCCCGGTTTTTGAACCGCTATTACACCCCAGTAATCCAGCGTGTCCGGCGTGCTCAGGTCGACTTCCCCGCCGGCATTGTGCGCGGTGGAAGTGAATGCCATTTTTTTAAAATTGAGTAATATCTGCGAAGGACCTTTTAGATGAACCGCCCCGTCCATCCGGCAATTGTACACCGCGCTATTGGCAAATTGTACATTAAAAAATCGTTTTTGCGCAATCAGGCGGGTGGTAAACGGTTTTTTACCCACGTAGTGCGGGCTGGAAGTCGGACCTAATTCAATGGAATCCTTCGGAAATTCCACAACATTAAACCGCCCGTGAACACCCTGACTCACCACATTCAGCCAGGAATTGTGCTGCAGTTCGCCGGGACCGAATTCAATAGGTGTCGCGCCGGGTGTATCCGGGGTGTAAATAAAAAACCGCTGAAAGCCGAAAAAAGTGACCCCCTGCATGGCTAATGAATCGAGGGTTTGTTCCAGCGGGTAAAAAGAGGGTGAGTAAAACCCGCCGCTTTTGAAAGGCCAGAACGGTTTCCGGTAAGAAGCGGACAGGTAAAAATACGCGTCCGATTCCACCTGGGCGGAATATGCCATCAGTTTAGGCGACAGGCGGGTGTATTCGCCCCAGACAACCGGCTTTTGGTACTTGACTTTGCCGAACAGGTCGCCGTCCGAACGAATGTGCAGCGTATCTGCCACCACAAGAATTTTATTAAAGCTGGCATCGCTTACCGCCTGTTCCGGCAGGGTAATGACCGCGGTACGTAACTCGCCGCCGGAAATTTGGTTTTTATCTATTTGCAGTCTTGCCTGATTGAAATTTACCTGGTAGCCAAACGGTTGGGTGGGGGAAAATGAATAACTGCTGGCAAGTTGGAGTGTGGCTTTAAAGCCGGTTGCGGTTACCATTGCAGAATTGTAGTTGTAGCTTCCTTTTGCATAGCCGGTGTTGGAATAAACCGTTCCGGTAGGCGCGGGAATACTCTGCCCGGATTTCAGGTACACCCCTTTCCACGAGGAAACAAAGGGCGGGGAGGCGCCGGCGTAAGATTGCGTGCTGCTGAAATCCGCCACGAAGCCGCTTCCGAACACCTGAATGCCGGTGTTGCCAATCCAGAAGGGACCGTAGGCGTCGGACAATTTTTCCACGTAAAATTCGCACTGCTGTGAGATTTTCACCGAACCGAGGTACAACCGGGTGGGCTGGCAGTTTTTCCCGGAAGCGAGGGTCGAGGGAAATTCCAACGTCATATTTCCCACTGCCTGGGAGGTCGAAATCACCAGTGAATCCATCAGTACCCGGAACCCCAAAAGTGATAGTTTAATCACCTGCGGATTGGGTGGGCTGGTGGGAAAAACCGCGGTGCCCTGTACAATTCGCCCTACATTTTCCCGCCCCGGCACCGGCTGAATGGTTACATCTTCAAATTTAACTTTGAAATCACCTTTTTTCAGTTCCTTGAGTTTGCCGATTAAATCGGATTTTGCCGAGACAATATCCTGAAACGTTTTCTTTTTTACTGCCAGGGGGAGCGCGACGGTGTCACCGGGCGCAATTTTTGGACTGAGCAAACGGGCTTCATCCAGGCTAATCTGAACGTCTGGTTTGGTAACCACCTCGCCACCCCGCTGAGACCGACCGCCTGTTTTTTTGAAAAATTCCAGTAGCCCCGGTCAGTGTAATTTTCCAATATCAGGGTGAATTCACCGAGGAGCAGGGTGTCGGGCAGGTCCCGGTAAAAAGGCGGGTAGAGGGGTTGTAAAACGCCCTTTATTTTGTCCAGCATCTTCTGCCGGTACTGAAGCACATCGAATGGACGTTTTTTGTCCAGCTCCAAAATATTGCCTACGCTGCGCAAATCGTTCAGGCTTTTTTCACGCTGTCGGGGCGACAGACCTTTGGCCAGTTGCTGCAGGTCGCGCTCTGATTTTTTTACCACCGTTTCCTGCAGCCACTTAATGGTCGCCAGGCGGTACTGCTGATTGGCGTTCTCTGCGGCAGCTTTTGCCCCGGCGATATCGCCTTTTTCCGCCTTCAGCAGCGCGCTGCGGAAATAGCGTTCGGATTTTGCCATCTCTTGCGGTGCAACCCGGCTGTAGTTCAGGGCGGCTATTTTTTTGCGGGATTCCACCAGGTCGTGCAAAACAGGGCGTGTTTTTTCCGCAATCCTGAAAGCCTGGTCTAACCGGTTGTTTGCCTCCTGCAACTGCTCCCGAATCCGGGATAATTTTGCACCTTTCCGAAATGCATCCTTCGCAGCGGTAAAGCTTTCCCGGGCTGCTGTATAGTTTTGCGGTGCATAAAGCGGCACTTCCTGCTGACGGGCTTTTTCGAACCGCTGTTTTAATTTTTGAAAAAGCGCCCGCTCGACTTGTGGTTCCTGTGCCCGCAGCGAGGGAGCCACGATTGCCAAAATAAAAAACAACGCCAATAGCTCCCCGAACAGGGAGAAAACCGGCTGTTTTCGAATGCTCATATTTTTTTCCTTTTCTTTAGAAGTTCAAAGATTTATTTATCTTGTGCACTAAAAAAAATGAAAGCTGAGCAATTTTATAAAAATCTATAGTGATAAAACTTAGTAGTGAAAAGAGAAATTAAAAACCGGTGTTTTGGCTGGTAAATTTTAATACCGTTCTAATCTAAACTATTCACGTGAAAAAATCAAGTAGAAATCGGGAGCGTGAATAATTTTTTTTCGAAGGGTGAGTTTTCATTAGTGAGTTGATGAAATTTGCCCCCACATCCCGCCGGGCAGTAAACCGCCCGGCTAAAAGGTGGAAGTACCATGAATGGCGCTTGCGTGATGGCGTTGTGCAACAAAACTTTTTTTACCTATCCCGCTAACCCCCTTCGGCATCCCTCAGGACAGGCTCTTCCCTTATTTAAAAGCTGATATTTATACACACTTAACACAGCGGGTCGAATATTCCCCCTTCCCTGATTCCAACAGGAAAGGGGGAATTTTAGCCAGCCACCCGCTGTGTCAGGTGTATACACAGATCAGTTGCTTAAGGAGGGGGGTGGTTGCCGGTAAACGTTGCATATTTGCCAATTTCCCAGACAGGTAGAGTGGTGTTTCACCCCGGGGTGGATGAGCTAAAAATCATACTGCACAAACAATGTCGGTAAAAAATACCACCGGTTGTGGCGGTATTTTTCCTCCAGCGCCATTTTGCCGGTGACGCTGCCGATGAATCCGCGGTCAATTTCCACCTCGCTGCCGATTTTCCAGTGTGGGCTGAGCAACCAGCCGATTTGCGGTTCCGCCTGGAAGGAAAAGCGGCTTGCTTTAAACTCCGGATCAAATGCCGGCCAGTGCGGATTGTTCACATCATTCGCCCAATAATCGAAAAAACCGTTAAATACCAGTTTTTCATTAAAAAACGCGGCGTACCACACCGTGGTGAATTGCCAGTTCACTCCCAATTTATAATCTTTTTTCAGCAAAATTTCCGAGGAAAGGTTCAGCGGTCCTAATTGAATATTGCCCAGGTTCAGGCCCGCTAACCAGATTTGTTCCACCGGCGCGGTGCCGTCGTCGTACTGAACGGTAAAATTCAAATCATAGGTTTTCCAGCGGTATAACCGGAAATAGCGCATAAATTCGAAGTATACATCGCTTACCCCGCCTGCTTTCCCGGTACCGTCGGGCGAAATCCAGTGGTTGAAATTAATATCCATAAAAAAGAAGGTATAGCCCAGGGAATCGGTGCGAAAATATTCCTGGGTTACCGTGGGGTGGCTTCGCTTCAGGTCAAAATGGAACTGCAAATTTAAATCGCTGGTATTGCCGATAGAAAACAAAACACCCAGAATAAGAATAATTGCTAAATAATTCATCAAGCCCCCGTTTTATTGAACCGCGTATCGAACAATGAACAGTGCCGCAAACAAAATAATGAGCCAGTGGACCTCCCGGATTTTCCCGGTAAACAGTTTGAGCAAGGTATAAGAAATGAAGCCGAAGGCAATTCCCTCGGTAATGCTGAAGCCGCTGAAAGGCATAATCACGATGGTGAGGAAAGCGGGTATTGCCTCGGTCATTTCATTCCAGCGGATTTTGGTGACGCTTCCCATCATCAGGCAGCCGATGATAATCAACGCCGGGGCAATCACCGGGTAGAGCTGCAAATCCAGCACCCGGCCGTCGGAGAGCGCCATTTGGTAGGGATACATTTTGCCTAACATGGAAACCACCGGGGCAAAAAAGAGTGCCAGCAGGAACAGCAATCCGGTCACCATGTTGGCTAAGCCGGTGCGTCCGCCTTCGGAAACGCCGGCAGCACTTTCGATGTAGCTGGTGACCGTGGAAGTTCCAAAAAGAGCGCCGGTGATGGTGCCCAGGGCGTCTGCCCGCAGGATTTGCTTGCTGCGTGGCAGGGAGCCGTCTTCCCGGATGAAACCGGCTTTTTCGCCCACGCCAATCATAGTGCCGACCGTATCGAACAGGTCCAGGATGAAAAATGTGAAAATAATGGTTACGAAACCGGCATTGACTGTGCCGGAAAGACTCAGTTTAAAAAAGGTTGGCGAGACCGAAGGCGGCAGCGAAACAATACCGCTGTATTTCACCAC
>MVCZ01000161.1 GCA_002049825.1 Candidatus Zhuqueibacterota bacterium 4484_188 | reverse complement strand
TTTTACCAGGTGGCGAGCAAAACTTTCGGTCCGGATTATTACAGTTTTGCCGCCAGGGATATGGATAACGACGGCTGGCTGGACATCTTGCCCGGTTATGCGCAACTATGGCCGCCCAGCCCCAATACCCTGTATTACGAGGAATACGATCCCATAAATCAACAGTTTATTTCCCGCACCTTCCACCATCCCTATCCCATCGATCCCTCTTTTTCTGTTATCGACGATTTAGACGGCGACGGGTTAAACGAAGTGTTTGTGACCGGGGTGGGCGCCGGTTATGGCGGAATGTATTACATGAAATCCGATTACCCGGATCATTACCAAATACTGTCGGTTGACTCAACTTTATACAATACTGATGGGAGCACTGTAAAGACAACTAGGATTAATGGGAAAAAATATGTAACTAAAGCAGCTGCTTATTTTGATTTTAATTTACATGTCATTTATTATTTCATAAACATTCTAAAAAGACAACCTGATAACAATTTTCAGAGTATTTACAATGCTCCGTTCCACGATCCGGAGAGTTACATCCATTTTTTTGAAATATTAGATACCGATATGGATTCTAAAGAGAATATTGTGTATAAAAAAGTAGGTTACAACGGGACAGCTCTTTTTGACCTGGAGAAAACGACAATTAGTGGAATAACTTCAACTGCCAATGCGCCTGGAAATTTTCAATTATTTCAGAATTTTCCTAATCCTTTTAACCAGGCAACAATTATCCGATTTAATGCTACCAAAATAAGAAAAATAGATTGGCAAATATTCGATATCAACGGCAGATTAATCAGAAAATACTCCCAAATAAGAAGCCATCCCGGTTTAAACGAAGTAACCTGGAATGGTTTAAATGAACAGGGTAAAGCGGTGGGCAGCGGGGTGTATTTTTACCGTATTTCCGGCAGCCGGTTTACCCAAACCAAAAAAATGCTGTTAATCCGCTGAAAGGAGGTGGTACGTATGCTTGTGTTTCAATTTATTTAAAATAGTTTTTTTCAATTAACCGAACCATTAACCATGAAGGAGAAGAAAAATGAAAGTCTATCCGATTCTTTTAGCGCTTTTTCTGCTTGTTTTTACTTCCTTAGGGTACGGGCAGTATATTGTCACCCAGTACCAGGTCTATAGTATGTCCCAACAGACTACCGAACCGATTGAATTTGAGGACATCAATAACGACAGTTACCTGGATGTAACCATCGGCAGGAACAGCACCTATTTCCCGGATCTGAATAACCTGCATGTGAACTAGAATGACGGGGCCGGCAATTTTAATACGTACCACGTCTATACGACCGATTACAATTATAATATTTTCGACCTGGCTTACGGACACCTGCGCAACAGCGCTGACCGCGACCTGGTAACGGTTTACGAAAACCGCAGCGAAGTCATGTGGAATGTAAACAACAGCCTGAGCCTGCAGCAAAATAACCTGCCGTGAGGTGAATCAAATACCCTTGGGAAAATTACTAATGATTCTAAAGATGATTTGTCTTTGTTTACGGGTAATGAAATAAAAATTTTTAGAAATATTGGTAATGGCACTTTTGATACTACCCCCATCCAAACCATTTCCGAACAGCCCGGGTATATGAAACTGGCGGATTTGGATATTTCCCATAACTTTTACGACCTGGTAACTTTTGTAAACGGGCGTTATGTCAAAATCAGGAAAAATTCAAATGGCATTCTTGGCTCCCCCACCACCATTGACGCCGGTTCGCCTGCTATACAGGTAGAAGTCGGTGATGTGAATTATGACGACTACCCGGATTTGATCGTGGTAAGAGATGATGGTAAATTGCGAATATACCTGAATATGGAAGGAACCATCCACACCACTTACGATTATGAAATCAGCAGTGGTTTTTTTGGTGACGATGTCAGGGATGTTGAAATAGGCGATATGAATAATGACGGGTGGAACGACCTGGTTATTGCCGAATCCGTGGGAAGAATTTCCATCTGGATAAATACGCATAGTGCGCCGTTATTTCAAGATACCCCCGGGCAGTATATCGACTATTTTTTACCTTATGCCGAGATCCATTCACTGCGCTTAGCCGATATTGAGAATAGCGGCGGGCTAAGCGTTGCTTTCAGTGTTCCCTCAATTCTTGGCAACGGTGCTATTTATGTGTTCAAACACGACGGCAACCCGGCGCCGCCCAGGAATTTGTATTTAATCGGCATGCCCGGTCAGCACCCTACTCTCCATTGGGATGCCAACACCGAACGGGATTTTGCCCATTACGATGTGTGGCGCTACCGGGAGCTATACGATAATGAATATATTCGGATAGCACTCAATGTGACAAATAATTATTACGTTGATGAACAGGTTACGATTGCCGGCATCGGTACGCCGGCTGGTGGGGTATACTATAAGACAAAAGCGGTAGATGATGTAAACAATGCTTCTGATTTTTCCAACGAAGTAAATACATTTGAAGCAGGTAACTCTTCCAAATCGAAACGCTTTGCGGATTTTAGTTCTACCCTTGCCCCGGCAAAACTCGGTCTATTTGCCAATTACCCCAACCCGTTCATCCCGACCACCACTATTAGCTTTTATTTACCGACCGACCAAAACGTCTCACTGACCGTTTATTCACTCACCGGCGAGAAGGTGGCAACCCTGCTGAACGGTTTTACCGAAAAAGGCGTTCACCGGGTAAACTGGAACGGCGCCAACCAATCCGGCAATCCGGTTTCCAGCGAAATTTATGTTTACCAATTAACCGCGGGAGATAAAAGGCTGGTTAAAAAAATGCTTTTGGCAAAATAAAAGCAGGCTGTCTTTTAAACTTTGGCAGCCTGCTGAGGAAATATAATTGCTAAATCAGAAAATTACAAGGTTGGGTTTAAAGTTTGTCAATTAATCAACCAAAATGAAGGTTACCGGTATAAATCAGCAAATCAAGCCAGGCATGTCTGTTCAGGAAATGAAACTTGCGTATGAATAAGATTTTACACCGAATGCTATTTCGAAAACACCTTGACAATCGGAGGAATCTCAGGTTAAATTTTGCACGATCTTTGGGGCAAGGTGACCCCGGTTTTGCCGGGGGATTCCTGACCGGCGGTGAAAGCCCGCGAGTCCCGGTAAACGGGACAGAACCGGTGAAATTCCGGTGCCGACGGTACAGTCCGGATGGGAAAAGATCGCCGGTAAAGTGTGTGCGAAAACCATTCCAAAAGCCCTGAAGATTTTACTCTGGGGCTTTTTCTTTTTACGAGCTCCGGGAAGCAAACTTGACAGCAGGGTGTTTCGATTTGAATGACGAATATTATATGAAACGTGCCATCGAACTGGCAAGAAAAGCGGTTGGTCACACATCGCCCAATCCGCTGGTGGGTTCGGTTATTGTAAAAAACGGCAAAATTATCGGGGAGGGCTACCACGCCCAGTTCGGCGGTAAACATGCCGAAATTGTTGCCATCGAAAGTGCCACTGAGCCGGTAGAAGGCGCCACGCTGTACTGCAATCTGGAACCTTGCTGCCACGACATTCCCGAGAAGAAAACGCCGCCGTGTGCCCCGCGGCTTATTCGGGAAAAAATAAAACGGGTGGTCATCGCCAACCGGGACCCCAACCACCATGTGAACGGGCAAGGCATTCGCATGTTGAGAAACGCCGGGATCGAAGTGAAGACCGATGTTTTAGCCGCCAAAGCCGCCTTGCTCAACGAAACATATTACAAATTTATCCAGAGCCACCAGCCGTTTGTTCATCTCAAAATCGCCCAGTCACTGGACGGCAGGATTGCCACTGCCAACGGGCATTCACACTGGATTACCAACAGCACCGCCCGGAAACTGGTGCATCAATGGCGTGCGGAATACGATGCGGTGCTGGTAGGAACAAAAACCGTTTTGAAAGACAATCCTTCGCTGACCGTGCGCGACGTTCCCGGGCGGAATCCCCGGCGAATCGTGCTCGATGACCAATTGGTCATTCCCGACCAGGCACACCTGATTTCCGATGAATTGGCGGATAAAACGATTCTTTTCACCGCCAAACCGGAATCGGATGCGCGCGCCAGGCAGTTGCGTAAGCGTGGGGTTCAGGTGTTGCAGGCACCGGCGGACGATGCCGGGCACCTGGACATCCGGGTCATCCTGCAAAAATTAGCCGAAATGGAGATAGCCTCCCTGTTAGTGGAAGGTGGCGGCGAAGTGTTTACCAGTTTTGTGAAACAGCGTATTTTCGACAAAATCTCCATCTTCATTGCGCCTATGATTATCGGTGCCGGTGTGGAGAGTATCGGCAGCCTGGGGATTTCCTCGCTGAGCGAAGCATTGCGTTTACAAAAAATCCGAATCGAAATTATCGACGGACAGGCATTGGTTCAGGGATATCGCAATTTTACCGAAATCTTTACCCGGAATTTGAAGGAAAACTGATGTTTACCGGAATTATAGAAGAAATTGGTACCATCACTTCAAAAGAAAAAATGCAGGACGGCATCCGCTTCTCAATCGAGGCTCAAAGCGTTTTGCGGAATACTCAAATCGGCGATTCAATCGATATTGACGGCGTGTGTCTTACCGTTACCGGAATCGGTGATGACCGGTTTACCGCCGAGGCGGTTGGTGAAACGCTGACCAAAACCACCCTGGGGGGAAAATTACTTATTAGAAATCGCCCTGTCACCTGATTTACTGCATTATTGTGTTCGGGAAGGCTCAATCGCTATCGATGGGATCAGCCTGACTATTGCTCACCTGAACGAAGAACGGATCGGGATGAGCATTATTCCCGAAACCATGAAACGCACTACCCTGAAGTTTAAGAAACCGGGTGAACCGGTGAATGTTGAGGTGGATATTATTGCCCGCTACGTGGAAAAGTTTCTGGGCGGCAAAACCGATTCATCTTTGACTATGGATAAATTGAGGGAATGGGGATATTAGTCATATCGTTTCCCAATTGACAAAAACTGGAATTTCAACTGATACTTTACACTTTATACTGGAGGAGTTTTCTTAGATGGTTAAAAAAATTATTTCCAACATTGAGTCGGCGCTTTCCGATTTGCAAGCCGGAAAAATATTAATAGTGGTAGATGATGAAGACCGCGAGAACGAGGGTGATTTCATCATGGCGGCGGAGAAGGTTACGCCGGAATCAATTAATTTTATGGCGAAGAATGGTCGCGGGATTATTTGTCTTGCTCTTACCCAGGAGCGGGCAAACGAGCTGGAACTGGAGCACATGGTGAACGAAAACACCGCGCTGCACGGAACCGCGTTTACCGTGACTATCGATGCCAAGCGCGGCACTACGACCGGCATTTCTGCATACGACCGCGCATTGACTATTCAAATGGCAATCGATCCCAAAACCAAGCCGGAGGATCTGGCGCGACCGGGGCATATTTTTCCGTTGATTGCCAAACCGGGCGGTGTGCTGCGACGCGCCGGGCACACCGAGGCGGTGGTTGACCTGGCTCGTTCAGCCGGCATGAAACCAACCGGTGTTTTGTGCGAAATTATGGACGATAACGGGCAGATCTGGTGCGGGTACACTCGGAGTGCCTGACCGGCGATACGCTGGGGTCGTTGCGCTGCGATTGTGGCGACCAGCTTCATTTTGCCATGCGCAAAATCGAGAAAGAAGGTCGCGGGGCGCTGCTCTACATGCGCCAGGAGGGTCGCGGCATCGGGCTGGTGAATAAACTGTTTGCCTACAAACTCCAGGACGAGGGCAGAGATACGGTGGAAGCCAATGAAGAGTTGGGTTTTAAACCGGACCTGCGGGATTACGGTTTGGGCGCACAAATGTTGCTCGATCTCGGCATCCGGAAAATACGCCTGATGACCAACAACCCGCGCAAAGTGGTTGGCTTGCAAGGCTACGGACTGGAAATTGTCGAGCGTGTTCCCATTGAGATAGAACCCAATCCGGTGAACGAAAGATATTTGAAAACCAAAAAAGAAAAGTTAGGACACCTGTTGCATACCGGACATTTGGGAAATCTGTAAACCGGGGTGGCATTTCTTTGGAAAAAGTTCCGGATAAGGTACTTGAAAATATCCGGATTACTGCTTATTTTAAAATATAATAAAGGAGTTTCCTATGCCCGAACAAATTCAGGGAATTTTGTCTGCCGAAGGAAAAAAGTTTGCGGTCGTCATCAGCCGGTTCAACGAGTTCATTTCCGGTAAATTGTTAGACGGCGCCTTGGATTGTCTGAACCGGCATAAAGCTGCGGAAAAAAATATTACCATCTTCTGGGTTCCCGGTTCATTTGAAATTCCTCTGATTGCCAAAAAATTATCTGATTCCGGCGATTATCAGGCGGTGATTTGCCTGGGTGCGGTGATTCGCGGCGCCACCCCGCATTTTGATTTTATTGCCTCGGAAGTGGCAAAAGGCGTGGCGCAAGCCTCCCTGCAAAGCGGCGTACCGGTTATTTTTGGCATTATTACTTCGGACACTATTGAACAGGCAATTGAGCGCGCCGGAACAAAAGCCGGTAACAAAGGATGGGATGCTGCGCTGTCGGCAATTGAGATGGCGGATTTAATCAAAAAAATTGAAGGATAGTATCTGCGGCAGGAGATCCAATCATTACTGATGTAACACTTCTTTTGCAAGTTAATGGAACGAACCGACTCTTGACGCATTTAACAGGCTTACAACCCGGGATTTGCCGTATAAAATAGAATGTTAAAGCGGTTGTGATTTTGGTGCGGATTTCTCAGCGGATACTGTTTAAAAGCATGTTTATAAATTAAATGGACTAAAAAGATGAAAAATGCCATTTTCCTGATAATTGTTTTCTTCCTGTTGGTGGGTTCGCTTTTTGCTGAAAATTTTCAGTGGGAAGTGATTACCAATTTCAATAATGCAAATGATGTGTTAATTAATGGTGACACACTCTTTGCCGCAACACCGGGCGGTCTGCTTATCTATTCTTTGAGTAGTGGCGAATATGACACCTGGACCACTGAAGACGGCATCTCGACCCAGAGCTTTTCCACCGTGATTCAAACGCATAAAGGACTACTGGTATTGGGAACCCAAACCGGCGCCCTGAGTTTTATTAATCCGGTTACCCGATTCTATAGCGAAGATTTTAGTTTATCAGGAAATGAAATTACCGGTTTGGCTGCAATCGAAGACACACTTTGGGTTTCCAGCAAAAAGATGGTTGCGGTATATCTATTTGATCCGGAAAAGGAAGTGTTTACCTTTCGGGATTTTTTCACCAATTATAGTCACGAATTTAACAGTTTCCAGGATATTTATTATTTTAAGAAAAGAATATGGGTTGCCAGCGATAAGGGATTATTTTCGGCACCGGGAGATTTTTTGCGTTACAATCTCAAATCGGCGGATAATTGGA
>MVCZ01000160.1:1660-5700 GCA_002049825.1 Candidatus Zhuqueibacterota bacterium 4484_188 | reverse complement strand
GCCATCGGTTTTTTAAACCGGCATCGTTTCGAAGAAATTTTTCCTTTACTTAATTTACACCGGGAAGAGGATGCCAAAAAGGCGCTGATTGAAGCGATTGAAATTTCCAGCCAGCCGGAAGCGTTTATGTACCGCGCGGCGTTTATTCCGGCCCTGATTGACCGGGCGGTGGAATGGTTATCCAATCGCTGCCCGAAGAAGTTTCTTCCCAAATTGAGTTATCTGACCGATTCGTTGCTGAAAAACCTGCAATCGTTGGGATTGCCACCGGAAATTGAGCGCTGTTTAAACCGCTTGAAATTGAAGCAGAATTTTGTGTACCAGCGCTACTCATTCCTGAACGAAATGTTGAAGTACACCGACGAGCTGATTGAAGCCGGCTTCCAGAAGAAGGCGCTGGACCTGGAGCGTTACACGCAGAGAATCTGGACACAGGTGGCTGAATTGTCGGACGAAATAAAACCGTTTATTCCAAAATTGTTAGGGCACCCGCGGGAGCCGGCATTTACCGACCTGGCGCACCGGGATATCCGGGAATGGGAAATTGTGCCGCTGTCCAGAGATCTGGAGACGGTTCAGCATCGTCTGCTGCTGCACTGCCCGGCATGTGACACCGATTTCCGTTTCGTGGCAGAATTTGAATTTGCCCGGGATTCGCAGCAAATCACCCTGATTTGTCCGAATTGCAAAAAAGGCTACCGTTTCAGCGACCGCGATATTGACCGTTACTTTTTAGAAAAAAACGAAGGGGTGGCGGATATCGAAAATACCGGAAAAACTGCAGAGCCCCGGGTAGCATTTGTCATCCGCGACGCCGATGTTTTAGGCGGGGGAACCCGAATTGCCTTCCGGCAGGTGGACTGGTTGGTACAGCTTGGTTGCCGGGTTACCGTCTTTTCCAATTCCCCGGCGCCGTCCTGGAGGAAACTGAGCGGTGCGTTTCAACAGGTGGCGGATTACCGGGAAATTCCTCCGGCACAATTCGATCTGGTGGTTGTGCACACGATTTTTGATATTCCGAAACTGATGCTTAATTTTCCTATTCAGCGCATTGTCTAACAGCATTGATCATACTGTTTTTCGCCCTGATTTTCACCGGTCAAAAACCGAACATTCTATCGTTTTCATTGGAAATCCGTTTCACCAGCTTAAAGGATTTAATATGCTGGGGAAGACCATAAATGTTATTCAGTCCTCCCAGTACGCTATGGAGGATTTAACCCTCTACCTGGTATCGAATCTAAGCGGGGTGACGGAGGAATTGGTGCGGGAGAAGATATCGGACCGTTTACAGTGCAAGTTAGATGTCCGGCAAAATCTGTCCCGCAAAGCAGTTGCCGATTTACTGCGCAAAGCCGGGGTAGTGGTGTGTTCTTCCTGGTACGAGGGGTTTTCCTTGCCGGTGCTGGAAGCCATGGCGTGCGGAACGCCGGTCATTACTACCAACAACATGGGTGCGGAAAGTTTTGTGAAAGATGGGCAGAACGGGGCAGTGGTTACCTACGGGAATGTGCGGGAATTCGGCGAAAAGATTATCGATGCGCTGATAAATCCGCAAAAATACCGCAACCAGGTACTCAATGCTGCGGAAACCGCACTTGAATTCAACCTGCAGAATTCTTTCCGGCATTTCACCGAAGCGTATCAGGCGCTATTGGGTACTTCATTCGATGAAAACCGGTTAAAACAAGCCGGGAAACAGTTTGTCCACCTGACCGGTGAAATGGACAAAATAAAGGCGGAAATTCAAAAAAGAAGGAAAGCGGTGTCTGCGAATCAATCCACGAAACGGACTCCGCTGGTTTCAATTGTGATTCTGACATTCAACCAGCTTTCTTACACGCGGAAATGTCTGGAGAGTATCGAAAAATACACTCGTGATGTAAAGCACGAGGTAATACTGGTTGATAATGCCTCCAAAGACGGCACGGTTCCTTTTTTGAAAAAATGGGTAAAAAAGCACCCGCACTCCCGATTAATTGTGAATTCGGAAAATCGCGGGTATGCCGGGGGAAATAACCAGGGAATTAAAGCTGCCCACGGCGATTACGTATTGTTATTGAATAATGACGTGGAAGTGACGCCGGGGTGGTTGTCGCGCATGGTGCGGGTCATGGAGCAGTTCCCGGAATTAGGTATCGTGGGACCGATGACCAACTACATTGCCGGTCCGCAGAAGGACGAAACATCCACCTACACCACTAACGAAGGTCTGCTGGAACATGCCCGGATTCGGGCAGAAAAGTACAGTGGCAAAGCCCGGGAGGCAGCAAAAATCGTCGGTTTCGCTATGCTGGTGAAAAAGACGGTGTTTGAATCCATCGGTGTGCTGGATGAAAGATTCGGGCGCGGAAACTACGAAGATGATGATTTCTGCCTCAGGGCATCTCTGAAGGGTTTTAAGCTGGCGATAGTGCTGGACTCGTTCATTCATCATTACGGGAGTAAGAGTTTCCACGGAAACAATATTGATTATGAACAGTCTCTCAAAGAGAACAACCGTGTTTTCCTGGAAAAGTGGAAAGAAATCCAGCCGGCGCATCCCATCTACCTGACCCATTTACTGGAGAGGAGCCGGTTCGATGAAGAGGAAGGTAATTTTTCCGCGGCGCTGGAATCCATCCGGCAGGCATTCGTTTTAGCTCCGGGAGAGCGGGAAATTCACTGGCGCTACCTGGAACTGTTGGAACTGACCGGCGACGAAGAAGCTTATGCCCGCCTTTTGATTGATTACGTGCAGAAATATCCTAAGGATGCTGACGGGCTGAATAAATTGGGTGTTTTCCGCTGGACCAAGCAGCAGTTTCGGGAAGCCACCGAGTTGTTTGAACAGGCGGCAGCCAACAACGGCTCGCACATTGAACATTTGAAAAATTTAGCGGATGCCTACCTGGTATTGGAAAAATTTGACCGTGCTGTTCAACTGCTTATCTTTATTATGCAAAAATTTCCCGACGATTTTGAAGCGTACGAAAAAATGGCGAACCTGTATGTGGAAAACGGAGATTACCAATCTGCCGTGGAATTAGTGCAAAAATACCTGGAAACGCATCCTGAGGACGAGTACGCAGCTTCGATGTCCGCGTTGTTGAAGGTGCCGGAACTTTATATTGCCTTTAAACTCATCAACCAGGGTGAGTTCGACACGGCTGCCGGGTTGCTGGAAAAATACCTGGAGAAAAATCCCCGGGACGAGGTTGCCCGGTTGGGATTGGGAAGTATTCTGTTCAACCAGGGCAAATTTGAGCAGGCAGAATCGTTGTGCCGACAAGTACTGCAGGATTCGCCCCGACAGGAGGAAGCGGTTTTTTACCTGGCAAAGATTTTTCTGATTACCCAAAAATCTGATGCGTTCGGACAATTACTTGCAGAAAATGAACCGTTGTTTCAAAATTCGCTTCTGCTGCGGAAAGTTCATATCGAATATTTGCTGGCGCTGGAAAAAGAGCGGGAGGCGCTGAAAAATGCCGAAACTCTGGTGAAGAAATTTCCCCGGGATGCCGAAGCACATGTGCTGACCGGAACGTTGAAATTCAAAACCGGCGCAGCGGCAGCGGCGCGGCATCATTTTCAGGAAGCGCTGAAAATTGACCCCACCAATGAATTGGCGCGGGAAAACCTGTTGGCGATTGCGATGTGAAAGAAATTTTGGAATGCGGAAGGGTGAAAAATACTTTCTTTTGCATGGGCAGCAGATAGCTGATTTTTAATCTGCGGAAATCAAGCCGGTAGATTATTCCTGCTCTCAAAAGATGCTTTTCTGATGTGAACTTCGTAGGCTCTCACCCGGAGGTGTGTAATTCGATGAGATGTCATTCCCGAGCGCCTCTATCGGGAATCTATCTTTTAAATCTGGTGGATTTCCTTCCTGACGCCGCCGCCTGCCTGAATGCCCCGGCAGGCAGGGCAGACAGGCTGGAATGACACAAGCCTATACCAGCCAGTAAACTTTTACTAAACTTCGAAAAAAGACCTTGATTTGAAATCAATCTTCTTTTATACTTTGCCTTAATTTTTTCAACCCCTATCGGAAATATTTT
>MVCZ01000160.1:0-1639 GCA_002049825.1 Candidatus Zhuqueibacterota bacterium 4484_188 | reverse complement strand
GACCGGGCAAAGGGAGCAAATGGAAAAAGCACTGAAAGAAATATTAGGCTTCATTAAAAAAGCAGACAACTTTTTACTCACTGCTCACATCAATGCCGATGGTGATGCGTATGCTTCGGTATTGGCGGTGGCGTACCTGTTAGAGGTGTGGGGCAAACAGTACCGAATTGTTTTTAATGATAAACAGCCCGAGGCGAAATACAGTTTCATGTGGGGATTTGAAAAGGTTCAATCCTATTCGCCGGAAAAAGATTACAATTTTCAGGCAGCGATAGCGTTGGATGTGCCCAGCCTGAACCGCATCGGCGACCCGGCAAAACTGCTGCCGGCACGGGAATTTTGCGTGAAAATCGATCACCATCCGCAAGAGGAAGATTTTGCCCGCTACAGTCTGGTAAATACCCGGGCAAGTTCTACCAGCCAACTGGTTTATGAACTGATTTCCCTTTCCGGAATTGCCCTGAACCAGGAGTTGGCAACGTTACTGTTCTCCGGAATCATGTACGACACGGGCAGGTTCTCTTTTTCCAACGCCAGTTTGCGCGCGTTCCAGATTGCCGCAGACCTGATGCGCTACCAGGTGCAACCAAGCGATATTGCCAATCACATGTTTTTTGACAATTCTTTCCAATCGATGAAAATTATCGGTTACGGGCTGGAGCACATGAAATCGTACCTGGATGGCAAGTTGTGCGTTATTTATTTACCGCGGGATGTTTCTGAAGAAGATTCCCATTCGGAAATTGAAGAACTTGCCAATTACAGTGTTTCCATTAAAAATGTGGAAGTCGGTTTATTTATCCGCCAGGTTAAACCGGATTTCTTCAAGGTGAGTTTCCGCTCCAAAGGGCGGGTAAATGTGAATACCATTGCCCGTGCCCTGGGGGGCGGCGGACACAACCACGCCGCCGGCTGCCGTTTTCGCGGCGATTTCCAGACACTCCTGTCCCGTTTAATCGAGGAAGTTAAAAATAATCTGTAACGCCGCTGTCTAACCGGGTGTTTGAGTAGCCGTCCATCTATTGGTTTTGTGGGTAGCGTAAAACGGTTCAATGATTATAAAATGAATAATTCGGATTCACACATTATTCCGGTGCTTGCCGGGATTATCTTTAACCGGAAAAATCAGGTTTTGCTGGCACAGCGCAAGTCGGGACTGTCCCGGGAAATGAAATGGGAATTTCCCGGCGGAAAGCTGAAAGTGGGTGAATCGCCGGAAGAATGTCTGCGGCGGGAAATCGGCGAAGAGCTGGGTATTGATATTACCGTCAAACAAATACGGAATATCCTGTTACTTTCCTACTTCTGCGAGTACAATTCAGGGGAATTCAGACTTTCCGACCACCGGGAAGTTCGCTGGGTGCCGGTAGCTGAAATTCCTGAGCTGGAGCTCTCGGAAGCGGACATTCCCATCGCAAAAAAGTTGGTAAATGGTTAACCGTTCTTTATTATTCTTATGAAATGAAAGATTCCAAAGCTCCGTCCGGGAACGGGGAATTTATGAATATGAAAAAAATCGTAATCTCGCTTGATAAGCAGGTAAAAGGAAAAGTAAGAATCGGCGTTCTGCAATTTGTACATCTTAAATGTGTTCGGCACCACCCGGAACTGTGGGAAGCCATTTATTCCCTGGAAAAAG
>MVCZ01000159.1 GCA_002049825.1 Candidatus Zhuqueibacterota bacterium 4484_188 | reverse complement strand
TTCGTTTCGACCCGGGGGTGTTCCTGGGAACGACGGATTTCGAATCGGGGAATTTGCGGGTAATTCGCCTGGGTTCGCTGGCATTCCTCTCGGCAGCCATTTTGCGGTTTGTTATCAGCCGGCAGCTTGCAGTACCTCCTCCCGCCGCCGCACCGCTGGGACCGCGTCCGGCAATCCTGACCCGAATGCAGGAAGTTGCCGCTATTCGTTTCAACCGGGGGAAGTTCAGCGACCGGCGTTCTGTGCGGGCAATCCAGGGACACGCAGGTGCCTCACCCGACGGAGTGTGGGGTACCGATACAGTGCAGCGCGTGGCACAAGCCCAGCAAAATGCCGGTATCGGGGTTGACGGCAAGGTGGGAGGGGGAACGCTGGAGAATTTCTCCATGCAATTGATAACCGCCAACCAGCAGAACGCCGCCATTCGCATGATTGTGGATTACTACAATTTCCGGGACGACGGGAATTTGCTCAACGTGTTTTTCGATCCTACTGTCGGGGCAAATGCTTCCACCGATTTTCGTCCCAACGAGCCGGTGCGGGTGCGGGTAGGTCCGGCAGGATTGGCGCAGCCGTTCACCGGCATTGTGCACACTATTGCCCACGAATACGAACATGTTCGCCGGTTAAAGCAGGGAATTGTGCCGGCGGCGACCCACGAATTTTTGGGAGAGGCAATTGAAATCCTCAGCCGCGGGATGCAACAAGAACCGTTGGAATCGGTGGCACCGGGTGCAGCCGGTTACGTGGCGGGTTTTGCCGACGATGCCGGGCGGGCGCTGGCAAACTGGAATAATATGCCGCTTGCCGACCGGCGAAGATTCCGGGCACGGTTTATTGCCGTCCGCCGACGGGTGCGCAACCGGATTGCTGCCGGTACCCCGGCACAACAGGCACTCCACGCCGGTTTGCTCGCCGGCTACAATGCAGTTGTTCTACCCGCTCCATAAAAAATGACGAAGACCAAATCGATTCGCTTATTTTATTTACTTAACTGTTTTGCTATTTTCCTGTGCCCGTTGTTTCTTATAAATGGCTGTACCGGTAAAGAACCGGCATCAAAAGATAAAAATACCCTTTTGAGTGAACAGAAAAAGGAAGACAGGAGAAAGATGGTAGAGAAAAATCCTCTTAAAATAACTGTTGAAATTCGAGCGGGGAAACCGCGACTTTCGCAAGCCCTGTCGCTGGAGGTGCGCCTCTCCAATCAGTCGGAACAACCGGTGATGGTTAACCGGAGATTGGCAGTCGGTTATCGGGAAAGCCAGGCGAGGGAAATATTCGTGGAAGTATTTCAGCCGGATTCGGTGCAAAATATTGCCAAACCGGCACAACTGTACCAGCGTAATTACTCGGTAAAAACAGATTATGTGTGGTTACAACCCGGTCAATCGGTGGGTACTTCTTTTGACTTATTCGAGTGGTATGCTGTTTCCGCTCCCGGAAAGTATGAGTTGGTAATCTACTACCAGGCTGACGAAAGCGGAGCTTCACCACCTTCCGGTGTGCTGAAGGGCACCTGGAGCTCACCGCGACTTGCGTTTGAAATTTACCCGTGATTGTTCGAAGAGTTTTAACAAAGGGTAATAAATATTTTGAGTTCGTTGACTTCGTTCCTCAGGTTTTCTTGATAAAAACAAGAAAGCATGAAAATAATATCCGTTGAAGAAATAGAAAAGATGGTTCAGGAAATTTGGTTTATGGTTTTGGGGCTGTTGTCAAAGCCGATTCGCGCAGCACCTTCAACTGGGTTTCCCCCTCACTTTGGGCGATAATCACCGATCCGCAGCTATCGCTCCATACATTCACCGACGTGCGCATCATATCCAGAATTCTATCCACCGCTAAAATAATAGCAACACCTTCCAGGGGCAATCCCACCGCCCGCAAAATAATAGTAATCATCACCAGCCCCGCCATAGGGATTCCGGCGGCGCCGATGCTGGCTAACAGCGCAGTGAGCACTACGATAAACTGCTGGAAGAAAGATAGATCGATTCCGTAAACCTGGGCGATAAACATGGCAGCGACACATTCGTACAATGCAGTGCCATCCATGTTGATTGTTGCGCCTAATGGCAGTACAAAACTGGAAATTTTATTTGAAACGCCGGCGTTGGTTTCAATGGAATCCATAGTTAGTGGCAGTGTGGCTGAGGACGACGCGGTAGAAAAGGCGGTGAGCAGGGCGGCGGACATTGCCCGGAAATGTGCCAGCGGGTTTATTTTCCCCACAAAATAGAGCAACGAGTGAGAAGAAAATGGTCGGCAGCATTTCGCCTCGCACCATTGATGCCAGGGGATTGGTGGGGATAATCCCCAGCAGGGTATCGCCGATTTTCTCAACATTGGCTTGCAAGTCGGAGGGAAGGCTTTCGAAACCAAAATTTGCTCCCAAACCCGGGTGAATCAAATTTACTAATATCAGTCCGGTAAGTATTGCAAACAAACTGGTAGAGACGTAGTAAGTCAGGGTTTTTAAGCTTAACCGACCAAAACTTTCTGCTGTGCCAATACTGGTTACCCCGGAAATAATGGAGGAGACAATCAGAGGGATAATAATCATCCGCAGACCGCGCAGAAAAATGGTTCCCAGGACGGCAATTTTATTAACAACAAAATCCTGAAAACCAAAATTGCGTGAAATGAAACCGAGAACAATTCCTATTGCCAAACTGATGAAAATTTGCCAGTGGAGTTTTAGCTTCACAATCGTATCCTTGAATTTGGTTCTGAGTCCGTTTTATTTCGCAAAAATTATAATAGTAAAAAGTCTCCCTGAAAAAAAGTTGTTTCTCAAGAGGCAATTCCGGTTTGATTGAAAATTGAATGGGGAATCTTCCCGGATTGTGTGCCAACATTTCCCGCCTGGTCGTACGCTTTCAGATAAATAGAATGGTTCTGCCCGTCACCGTAATTGGTGGTATCCCAATCATATTTGTAAGGCGCCTGGGTAACGGTAGCTAACAGATCTCCATCGATGTAGAATTCGACTTTGTCTATTCCAATATTATCCTGGGCATCTGCGGATATGGTCACGATGGTGCCGGCGGAAAATTGACTTCCTTCCGTAGGATACAAAATCGTAACTGTAGGGGGAATGATATCCTGATTCAGGATGGTAACCGATATAAGAGTCGAATTACCTACATTACCTGCTGCATCGTATGCTTTTGCGAAAAGAGTTTGCACACTATTATTCGGCAAGGACATAATCGACCAGTTGTACGTGTAGGGAGAAATTGAATCATTTCCGACCAATACGCCATTGATGAAGAATTCAACGAAGGTTACACCATTCTGATCTTGTGCCTGTGCAGTAATCACAATGTCGTTTGTAATAGTTGCCCCATTATTCGGGTTAATAATCTGGACTGTTGGGGGAATTAAATCTTTTGGCGCAATTGACACCGATTGAAGCGGGGTTTGGGTGATATTTTCTGCACCATCGTAGGCAATTGCATACAAAGTGTGGGTGCTATTCGGTTGTAATCCCGAGATGTCGAGAATGTGTTCATAAGGTGGAGTTTCGTCATTACCAATCAACGTGCCATCAAAATAAAATTCAACATTTATTACTGCAACATTGTCTATAATATCCGATTGCACTATAACATTAATTTCCTGCGAGACACCCTGATTTTGGTTGGTGTCGAAGGCAATGATGAAGATTTTATGTTGACTTCCATTTACTAATCCAGTCACATCCCATAAAAATCTCCAGGGGCTCGAAGTAATCGTGCTTTGCAATTGTCCATCAGCAAAAAATTGGAGTCGGTCGATCCCAATATTATCAGTAACATTTACCAGAATTTCAGTTGTGTCTTTCACTGTTACCCCATTTGTTGGATAAATTATTCCCACTGCCGGTGGTTCATTATCAATGACAATATTGCTTTTGATGGTCACCCGGACAACATTCGAATACGATTGATTCAAGTTTTCATCAAACGCGCGTGCAAATAATGAATGAACACTTCCATCAATTAAATTTGTAACAACCCATTGATAATTGAATGGGGATGCTTCAGTAGTATACCTAAGGTAACCATCAATGAAAAATTCCACTTTAATAACTCTGCTATCATCCTGAACCTGAGTAATTACGTTTACAGTATCTTCTACCACCGATTTATCGATTGGATTTAGTATGGCAATAGTCGGTGCAGTTGTATCTGGAAGAACCCCTGAGACCACCCTGACAGTAATTGCCCCTGAGAAACCGGCGTTGTCTTCTTTGTCAAAAGCGACGGCGTAAATACTATGATCCTGATTGTCCGCAACCGGTTGAGTGTCCCATACGTATTCGGTAATATGTCCTTTTAGTGTTGCCGCTAATTCACCGTCAATATACAGCAGGGTTCGATCCAGTTCATTATTATCCGTTGCGCCGATTCTGACTACTACTGTGCCTGATATCGCTTGACCAGGTACCGGGTATATAATTTCGCATGTTGGAGGGGTTTTGTCCTTAACCTCCGGCACGGTGCAAGTCATGAAAATTACATTCGTTAAAAGAATGATGATAAATACAAATACCGAAAACTTAAAATTCTTCATTAATTCCTCCAGCTACTAAAATTGTAGTTCGCATTAAATTTAACTTTTACTCAAATAAGTGCTATGATAAATAGCACAGAAAGGGGGCTTTCATTTTTTACTGTTTTTGAACATTTCGTGAAAACAGATGCCAGAATTCTATTTTGAGTACTGTTCGATGATTTTAATAATTGCTTGCTCACATACCTTGCAGTACGGCTTTTTCCCTTTGCTGAACATGATACAATCTAACATCGGGCGATACAATCCTTTTGAAGAATATCCCGCACCTTCAAAAGCGCCCACTTTACCGGCGTACTTGCTCTTTTTTAGGAAATTGTCCATCTTGCTGGCAAACTTGCGGGAATGGGCGGAAGCTTCCTCTTGTGCAGCATTAATTTGACTTTCAGGTGCATGCTCTTTTTTCAAGCGGGTAATTATATCATTTAGTTCGCGCCGTCTCTTCTGGTAAATTGAATCGATGCGGTCATATTCTTTCTTATTCCAGGGAGTCGGAATCTCAATTCCCTGTGTAAGCAATTGCTTCCATTTCAGGTTTGTCGGATCGAGTAATGCAGTGATGTTCGGTTCGGTTGGTTCAATTCCCGGTGGGTAGAAATCGTTGTAGGCGGTGGAAGAAGAATAATATTCGTCTGCCAACCCGCTGAAAGAATGCCCGAATTCGTGCAAAAGTAAATATTCACTCCATTGGTTATGGGCGGTAAAGGTGCAGAAGAAATTGTAAATGCCGCCGCCCCCATAGCGGCTGTGATTAACCATAATCACTAGCGCATCATAAGGCACATGGGCGGCAATATCACGCAAACTTTTATTATCCTCAGTTAAAAGGTATCGAGCCGAGCCCAGGGAATTGAACGTGCAATTGAGAACCGTATTTTTAAAACTGTCGTGACGCGGTTCGTCGCACCCGCTTTCTTCGAATTTCTGTGAGATTTGTAAGGTTCCTGTTCCAGAAAAACGTTGCTGAATTTGTGTAAATCTTTTTCGAACTTCATTTTTTCCCGGTCGGTGTAACCCTCATAAACACCAGGTCAACCTTTTCGTGGGGGGAACCATTTTTGAGTTCGGTAAAAACAGTGGTATTGCCGCTTAGTTTTTCCTTAATAATACCCACGTCTTCCGGATCAATTTCTGTCTCGAAGAAAGGGCTTAAATTATTTTGCCGGTCGCGATGCTCAACCACAAATTTGATCTTCTGTTTCGGATAAGGAATCAGGGCGGATTCGTGATAAGTCCTCTGAATTCCCCGGAGTGCGGGATCGGAGGTTTGGTATTCTCCGAAGTAACTGTTATATCCTTTTGAATACAAAAGCTCATCGGAGGTGACATCGTAAATTTTGATGAAATATCGACCATTGTTGAAAGGATCTATCAGGTTCTTCGTACTGCCCGCCCAGGTTCCCTGCTGGTAAATGTGGTCCAGGGTAATTATTTCATTTTGTGCGTCGCCGATATGGTAAAAGTCGACTCGCATGGTTTTATCGATAAAATATTGCTGAAATTTTGGCAGCGGCTGGGCGGGCGCCTGAAAAATGAGCAGATTGATTAAAATAGCAATGAGAGCAAAGATTTTCATTTAGAACACTCCGGGTTTTCTGAATTGTGGTCAGAAAATGCTTTATAAATTTTCCATTTAATTTTAAAAACAGCTAAATCGACTCGGGATTCTCGAAAACCATGCCGGGCAGAGAATCACAGACGGCAATGTTACTCAAATGTTGCCCATTTTCCCGGTTATCGGTATGCAGAATATTTCCGTATTTTTTTCGATTTCTCCAGGGCGAAAATGAATAACATAAATATCTCTTTTTCATGGCAGTTCAATCAGTATTTGGTCTAAAATATACAATCCGATTGAAATCAAATCAACTTAAACTATTCAATAAGTGCCCGGTGAAAAGGGAATAAATTCTTTTGATTGTTGAGAAGATAAAAGGAGTGATCTCCTAAACAACAGCTTTGTGTTACACGGACAGTTCGATTAATTTTCATAACGATCATTTAAATAATCAGGTTTTGGTTGAGTTCAACATTTTGACTAAATATATTTCTTTAGAAATTGCGGGCAGAATTCTGTAAATTTCCTCACAATTTGGTTGAATCGTCCGAAGATATTTTTTTCGCTTTTCAGGCGTAGTTTACGGTACATAAAAATATGGAGGTAAAATGGAAGAAAAGTTCTCAATTAGTCCGTTTGGCGAGAAATTCGAATTGCCCAAGCCGGAAGATTACCCGGCGGAATTCGAGCGGGTAAAAAAGATTGTGGATGAGCAGAGAAAACTCGGACGGGAGATTGTGGTTGTGTTGGGCGTTGGGTTTGTGGGTGCGGTTATGGCAGCCATTGTGGCGGATACGGTTGATAAGAAAACCGGTGAACCTTCCAAATTTGTGATTGGCGTACAACGACCCAGTGTGCGTAGTTACTGGAAAATTCCCTTGCTAAATCGAGGCACGTCTCCGGTGAAAGCCGAGGACCCCGAAGTAGACCCGATGATTGAACGCTGTGTGAAACAAAAGAAAACATTAATTGCAACTTACACCTACGAGGTGTTGTCGTTGTGCGATGTGGTTGTTGTGGATGTGCAGTGTGATTATTTAAAAAATGATCTGGGCAATGTGCGCACCGGACGTGTGGAGATGGAAGCACTGGAAAAATCGTTCGCGATTATTGCCGAACATATCCAACCGCATGCACTAACCCTGATCGAAACCACCGTGGCACCCGGTACTACCGAGCAGGTTGCCTACCCGGTGATGCGCAAAATATTCCGCCAACGCGGAATTGAGAGCGATCCGTTACTTGCTCACAGTTACGAACGGGTTATGCCGGGGCGCAACTACGTTGCCAGTATCCGTGATTTCTGGCGGGTGTGTAGCGGTATTAACCTGGAAGCAAGGAAACGGGTAGTGAAATTCCTGAATGAGGTTCTAAACACCGAGAAATTTCCCCTCACCGTTCTCGACCGTCCTATCGAAAGCGAGACATCGAAAATCGTGGAAAACAGTTACCGGGCAACGATCCTGGCGTTTATGGATGAATGGAGTCTTTTCGCCGAGCGGAACGGTGTCGATTTACTGAAAGTTATCAAAGCAATTAAAGTGCGTCCTACCCATAGTAATATTCTCTTTCCCGGACCGGGAATCGGCGGTTACTGCCTGCCGAAGGATGGTGGATTGGGAATGTGGTCATACCGGCATATCCTTGGATTTGAAGATGATATTTTTAAAATTACTCCCATGGCAATTGATATTAACGATACCCGCGGTTCGCATGCCGCCCAACTGGTGAGAGATGCCCTGCGGGAAATGCACAAACCGATCGCTGCCGCCGAAGTGCTGCTGTTAGGCGCTTCCTACCGGGAAGATGTCGGCGACACACGCTACAGCGGTTCGGAAATTGCCGCCCGGAAACTGAGCGAAATGGGCGCCGAGGTTCGTGTGCACGACCCATACGTGGATCACTGGTGGGAATTGGAAAACCAGGACAACTATCCGGGACACGGACACGGAAAAAAACAATTCTTCCGAAACCAGGAAAAATTAAGCGAAATTCGGGTGCAGAAAGATATATATGAAGCCCTGAAAGGCGCCGATGCGGTCATATTTGCGGTCCGTCACGAACCGTACCTGAAACTGGAACCGGAAGAGGTGGTGAAAGCCATCGGGAAACCGGCGGCTATTGTGGATGCTTTTGCTATCCTGGATGATGAAAAAATTCGGAAATATCTCGAATTGGGTTGCGAGGTGAAAGCGATGGGACGAGGACATATTTCCTGGATCAAAGAACAAATCGCCAAAGCGTAGGTTCAATTTGTTTGCATGATTGTTTGAATTTTTTCGTACTATTTCATTGAAAATGCAGTTCTGCTGCCCGAGCGGACTGCATTTTTTTATTGTCAAAATCGTTAGAAAAACCGGCTGGAGGGTTCCGGATTGTTCTAAATGGAAACTTGTGACCGAAAATTTATCAAAATCAAGCTTGCGGGAGGAAAAATGTTTTACTTGTATTCCGGCACAGGTGTGAATTCTATA
>MVCZ01000158.1 GCA_002049825.1 Candidatus Zhuqueibacterota bacterium 4484_188 | reverse complement strand
TGAATTCGCCCTCACATTGAATACCGGCGATTTTAACCCTGCGGGCGATACAATCTATGTCGATTTGTCCAACCAAAACGGAGATTACTCCGACCACTATATTTACGGGTTGTGGTACGACGACGGCAGCAGCGGTTCCGATATTCAGAGCGCCGTGCTTTACCAGACCTACACCGATTTCAGTAATATGCCCAGCGGACAGGGCGCAATGAACTACCTGAATTTTAAACCAAACGGCAACCCCACACACCTCAGCGGCGACTGGGACTGGATGTGGTTTTACTATGACTACGATCAGACGGTGCAAAGCACCAAAGATGTCCTGTTTGGCTGGACTGACTGGTTGTGGGATACCGTCGGGTTTCGGGGATTCCGGATGGATGCGGTCAAACACTTTCCGCCGGAATTTGTCGGTGATTTGTTAGACCATCTGCACGATGGCGGGAAAGACCCCGGTATGGTAGTGGGCGAGTTTTTCGATTCCAATGCCGGTACCCTTAAAAACTGGGTGGATGACGTCTTCGGACACTTATGGGTACGATGTACGAAATGTGTTCAATGCCAGCATGGTAGATGCAGCAGGAGCCAGCGGCTTTAACGTGGTGATTTTCCTCAACAACCACGATTTCCGCGACCCGGGTCAACCGGTGGACAATGATCCGATTTTAGGTTACGCCTATCTTTTAACCAACAACCAGATTGGGCTGCCGTGCGTTTACTACTACGATTATTACAATGGCGGTTTAAAAAATCAAATTGATGCGCTGATCACTGTTCACAAAAAATACATTTTTGGTGCAAGTTCGCGGGACTACCTGAGCCGGTTCAGCACACCTTACTCGCAGAATTTTATCTCCGGCGGCGCTTCAACGACCCTCATTTACCAGTTAATGGGAACAGCCTCCGGACAGGACGTAATTGTGGCAATCAATTATGCGGGCGATACTCTGAAAATTGACCAGGGCATTAATACCACAAATATTTCCACCGGCGATGTATTTGTGGATGTCCTGGGCAATTCCGAGTACCCCTTTGCCGTGGTAAACGGAAACAACCAGGTTTACATCGAATTACCGCCGCGCAGCTACTCGGTGTGGGTAAAGGGCGTGCTCCTGAAATCGAAGATCTTCCTGGAAGGCGCTTACGACAGCCAGACTCACCGGATGAGAACAGATTTAAACAGCAAAGCACTCATCCCTTTACAATCGCCATTCACTGAAAACCAAAGAAGCGTGGAAGCTGTGCCGGCGAATGTTGTTGATTGGGTTTTGGTTCAATTACGCCTGGCGCCGCAGACAACCGCAATTGCTTCCCGAAGTGTTTTTTTAGATAAAACCGGAAACCTGGTCGAAACAGATGGCAGCACCCGGGACATTCCTTTCCCGGTAGCCGCAGGCAGTTACTACCTGGTTGTGCGTCACCGAAATCACCTGGCTGGAATGAGTTCCCAGGCAATCTCCCTGGGCAGCACTGCCAGTCTTTACGACTTCACAACTTCCGAAAACCGGTTCTACGGAAGCAACGGAGCAGCCAGCCTTGAACCGACAGTTTGGGGACCCTTTTCGGTCCGGCAAAAAAGGTTAAGCAGTTTCCGCCAATTGCAGAGTGCGTTGATCATGTTTTCCAACTCCTGGTAACAAACTACATGTACTACCCGGAATCCGTTTTTTCCTAACAATTTAACAATTCATAAGTTAAGCTACCATTTTTATTCCCCCGCCTCGCTTTCTGTGCCCGCCTAAAAACCCCGGAGCCTGAAGAGCAACTTTACACTTGTTTGATTACTGGTTGACTTTTAAAGATTTACATCTTATAATTCGTGTTGACCATCCATTTTAGCACCGGCTGAAACAAAGGTGGTCACACAAAGTTTTATTTTAGAATTTTGCACGGGGAGGAAAGCATTCCTTTGCCGAGTTCCGGGAAGTAAGATCATCAATTTTTAATAAACCCAGATTATTCACTAACAATGGGATTATGAAAAGTAAACATATAAGAACCTTAATATTCCGACGTTTTTTTTTAATAATCTGTGGCTATTAAATAATTTGGGATAAATGAAAATTATAGATTCATTTTTGATCTTCGAAATTTTCGACCTTTATTTTTATAAACCAGAAGGCTTTACAGCAGGATGTAATCGCCAATGAATGGATTGGGTGCCTCACAGTTAGATTTGTTTCTTAATTTCAGCGAATTGAGCTTACTGGTTTTTTCGGCACAGTGGAAACTGATCGATCTCCGCCCGGCGCACCGACATTTCCTGGGCTGGGAGGATTCCACCATCGATTCCTTCCATTTCCAGGATAACTTTCTGAAACCCAATCAGCTCGACCTCTCCCAGTTCTTAGGTCATTTCAATCAAAAAGATTTTGTGGTCAAAAATTATTTTTGGCGCGATGTAAACGGGCAGGTCACCGGTCCCTACGAAACCTACTTCCGAATCAAAAAGGAACGCGGGCAAATCCGTTCACTCACAGCCTTCGTTAAGTTAAGCGAGAAGACCGACAAAGTGGAGATTCCGCCGCACCAGAAATACAAAATATTTATTGCCGACGGACTGCCGGGACTGATTCACAATCTGAACGGTCCCCTGGGCACGCTCACCGGACGGATTGAACTGCTCAACATCAAGTACCAGAAAATTTCCGAGTTTAATGAACTGCTCAAAATGGGCTTTAAATTGCAGTCCATGCTGGAGAACCTGGGATTCAAAATCGTGAACGAACGCTATTTTCAGCCGGTAGAAATCAACTTGAACCGACTGCTGCGCGAGGAGATTAAATTTTTAGAAACCGATTTATTCTTCAAGCACCAGGTAACTGTTCAGGAAAGACTGACCCACGATATTCCCCAGTTCCAGATGTATTACCTGGCACTGAGCGGTGTTTTAAGCGAAACGTACCATTTTTTCCGGAACTTTGTTTATGAAGACCAGGAATACGTGATGCAAATCGGAAGTTTTAACGAAGGGAATCAAACCGGATTTTACATGAATATTCTGGGCGATTTTCACTTACCGGCGGAGTTAAACCTGCGTTTTCCGGTTACCCTGGGGGGTGACGCGGTAAAAATCGCCCAACAGAAAGTTGAGGGTATCGACACCGCGTTTCTCTCTTACTGTCTGAGGCAAAACCAGGGCACATTACAACTCTCCGGCAGAAAAGAGATGTTAAATATGCGTCTGGAGTTCCCGCTGCTCAAGCCGTCCAATTTTTAGACGACTCTCTTACCAAACAAAAAATACATGGAAATTTATTCTTTTACCGCCTCTTTCATGAGGTCACGGGCGCTTTGCAAAATGGAATCGGTCAACTGTTTGCCGCCCATTAGCCGGGCGATTTCTTCTATTCGCTCTTCGTCCTTCAGTTCGTAAATGTGGGTAAACGTTCTGCCGTCTTTAATAAATTTTTCCACCCGGTAATGGGCGTTGCCGAAAGAAGCAATTTGCGGTAAGTGAGTAATGCAGATAATTTGGTGAGACTGGGTGAGTTTCCGAATATTTTTTCCCACGGCAAGTGCGATATGCCCGGAAACGCCAATATCAATTTCGTCAAAAATCAGTAAAGGAATCCGGTCCACATCGGCTAAAATATTTTTAAGCGCCAGCATAATGCGGGACACTTCGCCGCCGGAAGCGATTTTGGTGAGCGGCTTGTCCTCCTCGCCTGGATTCGGCGAAATATAAAACTCCACCTGATCGACCCCAAACTCATCGGCAAAGTATTGTTTGTGATCCTGGTGGAAAATTCCATTCGGGTCTTCGATCCAGTCAAATTTTACCGTAAAGCTTGTTTTGGGCATCCCGATTTTTTGTAGTAAGAGCCGCACTCTTTGCTCCAGGCTCGCAGCTACCTTTTTTCGGGATTGGGAAAGCTGCCAGGCATGGTCAGCGTAAATTTCCAGCGCCGATTGATAGGATTCCTGCAATTTGCCCAGCTCGAAATCAAAATTTTCTTTCAGGTTGAGCTGCGATTTTATCCGGTCGCGGTATTCGAGAATTTCTTCGATGTCGCCGCCGTATTTCTTCTTCAACTGAGAAATTGCCGCCAGCCGCTGCTCAATTTCCTCCAGGCGCACCGGGTTGTATTCAATATTGCTCTGAAATTCTTCAACAATCCGGGAGGACTCCTCGACAATGATTTTCGCCGAAGAAAATTCTTGGAAAATAGTGCTCAGTTCGCCGGAAAATTCCGACAATTCTCGCAAAACGTGCAGCGCCTGTCCCATCAGTTCCTGGAGATTTGGCCGCTCTGAACTGTTCACAATCTGGTTGAACTCACCGGCAAGTGAGAATATTTTTTCGGTGTTCATTAAAATACGCCGGTCCGATTCCAGCTTTTCTTCTTCGCCGGGAGTCAGATGCGCCTGTTCAATCTCGTTCAATTGAAACTGAAACAATTCATATTTTTCTTCCAGCTCCTTTTTCCGGTTTTCCAGCTTGCGCAATTCTGACTCAACACTTCTTAACCGGGCATACGCCTGGCTCACCTTTTCAAGTAAGGAGTGCGCTTTCCCGAAGGCATCCAAAAAATAGCGGTGAGTCTCTTTGCGCAGCAGGCTCTGGTGCTGGTTCTGCCCGTGAATATCCACCAGGTAATCGCCAATCTCCGCCACGGTTGAAACGGTTACGGGCACGTCATTTACAAAGGCACGGGTGTTTCCCCTGGCAAAAATTTCCCGGCGCAAAAAAAGTTCGTGGTTTTCCTGCAACCCTTTGGCAGAAAGCTTTTTCTGCACCTGCGGCAGATTCCGGATGTCGAAGATTGCTTCAACAGTGGCTTTTTCCGCCCCGGTGCGAACGACCTCGGTAAACACACGCCCGCCTAGGACAGCCGATATCGCCCCGACTAAAATTGACTTTCCCGCCCCGGTTTCGCCGGTGATGATATTCAGTCCGTTTTGAAAATCAATATCCACGTTCTGCGCAACGGCAAAATTGCGAATGTGTAAATGTTTCAGCATGTTCGTTCGATTCCGTATCTCCCGGCAAATTTAACCACAATTACCGCAAAATATCAAGTTTTGTTTTTCGACCGGGGAAAA
>MVCZ01000157.1 GCA_002049825.1 Candidatus Zhuqueibacterota bacterium 4484_188 | reverse complement strand
TCCGGCATTATCTCAAAACATCTTGCTTATTTTCCGATCAAATATTAAGTTCGGATTTATAAAAGGGAAGACGGAAATAGAAATATGTGTGGAGTTGCCGGATATTTTTCGAAATCAGGAAAAGATGTTGCGAACAAGTTAATGCTGGCACTTTATTCCGAACAGCATCGCGGCCAGGAGAGTTGTGGAATTGCTGTGTCGAACGGCAGGACTTTGCGGCTGCACAAATCAATGGGTTACGTGAAAGAAGTTTTTAGTACCGAAGTGCTGGAACGGCTGCAGGGATTGGCTGCCATCGGACAGGTGCGTTACCCAACCCGCGGAAGCTCGGTTATCGAAAATGCCCAGCCTTATGTGATTGAAACGCTTGGCGGACCGATCTATGGAATTGCCAGTAACGGCGATGTGGTAAATTATACTGAAATCGCTACCTGGTTGCGCAGCAAGGGTGTGCATCTTTCTTCCGGGAATGACGGCGAACTGTTGGGACGATTTCTGGTTTACCATATTGAGCGGCAGGGACTAACTATTCCACAGGCAATTCGCCTGCTGATGAAAAAGATGAGGGGCGCTTATTCCTCTTTGTTTATCACCCCGAACTCGCTCTATATTTTTCGTGATGAGCACGGTTTCCGACCGCTATTTATTGCCGAGGTTGGCGAGGACATTGCGGTTGCTTCGGAGACCTGCGCGCTGGATATTTTACGCCCCGATAAAGTGCGGGAGGTTTTCCCCGGCGAAATCATTCAGGTTGCCGAGGGGAAGGTGGTTTCGGCGCAGAAATCTCAGGAACTGTTCGAAAGATCCTCTAACCTGCACCAGTGTGTTTTCGAGCTCATCTATTTTGCCCGTCCGGACAGTTCCCAATTCAATGAGTACGTTTATGATGTCCGGCAAAAGATTGGCGCTAAGTTAGCCGGTTACGACAATTTCAACGCAGATGTGGTGATGCCGGTGCCCGACTCGGCAAATTTCATTGCCCTGGGCTACGCTAATGCCAAGCAGATTCCGTTCAATTTCGGTTTAATCCGCAACCACTATGTCGGAAGAACTTTTATCCGTCCAAACCAATATTTGCGAGACGAGTCGGTGAGACAGAAGTTCAATCCACTGAAGGATTTTTTTAATGATAAAAGCGTGGTAGTCGTAGACGATTCGATTGTGAGAGGCACTACGCTGCGCAAAATCGTGCGTATGATTCGCGGCGCAGGAGCACGGGAAGTCCACCTGCGGATTGGTTCGCCGCCGGTAAAACATCCTTGCTACTACGGAATCGATACACCGACCGGTGAAGAATTGATAGCCAACAATCTGAGCCAGGACGACATCCGGCAATATATCGAAGCCGATTCACTCAAATATGACATGGGAAAAATACGACTAAACAACATGATTTTTTACGCACATCACGGGTACTACCAGGCAGAGCGGGATTTGGGGCAAAAGTTTCAGGTCGACCTGGAACTGGACTGCGATTTCAGCAAGCATCAGGGTGCGCAAGCCACAGGTTCCCCTGAACGGATTTTTAGATAATGTGGAAATAGAACTTCTGCGCAACCGGAAGGAATATGAATAACGTTTTTATTGCACTTGGCTCGAACCTGGGAGATCGTCTTGGTTACCTGACCCGGGCACTAAATCATCTCAGTTCTTTCGGGACGCTCCGGGAGGTAGGATACCTGTATCGCAGCGAGGCGTACGGCTACCTGGAACAGGCACATTTCTACAACTCCGCAGTGCTCCTGGAAACCAAGTTAGCGCCGGTTGCGTTGTTAAATATTTTGAAGGAGATTGAAAAACGATTGGGTCGTAAAAAACGTATCCGGTGGGGACCGCGTGAAATTGACCTGGATATTATTTTTTTTAACCGGCAACTGGTGCAGGTGGACGGACTTACAATTCCGCACCCGGATTTTCACAACCGGCGTTTTGTGCTGCAACCGATTGCGGATATCGCGCCAGATTTTCAACCGCTGCCACGGTTAAATACTGTTTTACAATTTTTGGAACAATGTACAGACACCACTAAAATAAAACGAATCTCTACAAAATGGTACGCGTATGAAACTTAGATTCGATCATCTTCACTATATTGCCATTGAGGGTGTAATTGGCGTCGGAAAAACCTCGCTTGCTCATTTGCTGCAGCAAAAATTAGGCGGACAAATTGTGCTGGAAGAATTCGAGGAGAATCCTTTTCTGGAAGATTTTTACCGCGATCCGGAACATTTTGCTTTCCAGACCCAGATTTTCTTCCTGCTCAGCCGCTACCGGCAGCAGGAAAATATCATGCAGTACGACCTGTTTGAAAAACGGATCATCTCCGATTACATGTTCGTGAAAGACCGCATTTTTGCCACACTGAATTTGAATGAAAAAGAAATGACCCTCTACGACAAGCTGGCGCGTATCCTGGAAAAAAGAATTGTCAAGCCGGATTTGGCGATTTATCTTAAAGCCTCGACCAAACGCCTGATGTATAATATCAAGCGCCGGGCGCGTCCCTACGAACGGAATATCAAGGAAGATTATATAGAAGCTCTGAACCGGCTCTACGAAGAATATTTCTGGAACTACAGCGCTACACCGCTTTTGATTATCAACACGGAAAACCTCGATTTTGTGCATAACAAAAACCATTTAAGCCAGATTGTTACAGAAGTGAGTCAACATCGGAGCGGAAAAAAACTGGTGAATTTTGATCTCGACAGAGGTATTTTATGAGATTAATTCTTTATTTGATTTTCTTCTACCTGATGTACCATGTGGTGAAGAAGTTGTTTGTGTTTCTTTTTGCCCAGCAGTCAGAAATAAAGGGAAAACCTCATAAACGAGTAAAAACGTTCGATTCTTCTGAAATAGAGGATGTAGACTACGAAGAAGTCAAACGAAAAGACGAGTGAACTTTTGGAAACGCAGGAAATCCAGCGATTGAAGTCTGAAAATGAACGGCTGCAAGTACTGCTGCACTTTGCCCAGAACCTACAAGCGCAGTTGGAGCTTGATAAACTGCTGTACACCACTATGGAAGAAGTCGCGCGTATTTTGAATGCCGATCGCTGCACGGTGTTTTTACTGGACGAAGAAAAACAGGAATTGTGGTCGCTGGTGGCGATGGGAATTGAAAAAGGCAAAGAAATCCGGTTTCCGGCGGATAAAGGAATTGCCGGGCATGTGGCGATGACCGGTGAGATTCTGAATATTCCGGATGCCTACCGGGATTCCCGTTTTAACCCGGAAATCGATCGCAAAACCGGCTACCGAACCCGCAATATGCTTACCATGCCCATGAGCGATAAAAACGAAGCAATTATCGGGGTCTTTCAGGTTTTAAATAAAGAAGACGGCGCTTTCAGCCACGAAGACGAAGAACTGCTCTCGGCGATTTCAAAAATTGCCGCAACTGCCATCGAAAACTCTCTTTTATACGAAGAACAGGTAGAATCGCTGAACAGTTTTGTGGAGACGTTATCGGCGACCCTGGATACCCGTGATTATATCACCGCCGGTCACTCGCAGCGGGTTACCCTGTATGCCACCACCATTTGCCAACAGATGAAGATGGACAAAGATTGCTGCGAACAGATTCGTTACGCCGGACTGCTGCACGATATCGGCAAACTGGGTGTTCCCGAATCGGTGCTCTTCAAAGCCGGAAAACTTACCGATGAAGAATACGCCGTCATTAAAAATCATCCGGCGGTTACCCGACAGATTCTGGAGAGCATTCATTTTCCCCGGAAGCTGAAACTGGTGCCGGACATTGCCTCGACCCACCATGAGAAAATAAATGGCAAGGGCTACCCGGACGGGTTGACCATTGACCAGATTCCGCTGGGCGGGCGGGTGCTGGCACTGGCGGATGTTTTCGATGCGCTTACTTCGCGCCGGCAGTACCGCGACCGTGAACCCATCGAAAAAGTATGGAGCATTATTGAGAAAGATGCCGGCGAAACATTCGACGGCAAGGTAGTAGATGTATTCCTGAAAATTCCTTTGAAAAGAATTATCGAAATCCTGGAATATGACCAGCGTGAGAAATTGAACCCGGAAGAACTTGCGCCTTTTAAATACCTTCCGTTTCAGTGGATTATTGAAATCAAAAGAAAAGACCCCGAAACCCTCACTGAAGACGAACAGTCGCTTCTGAAAACATTTGATCGTTATTATTGGCGGCAATACTAAATCATACCTTATGATGAAGAGGCTGTGAGAAAAGGTTGGTGCCAGCGTCATTCCCGCGCAAGATTGTCATTCCTGAGCAGTCAGGGACGGGTATCCCCTTGGGAGTGGTTTACTATCCGCCGGTTTGGTGTATTTTCGGATAGGTACGAAATAGGAATCCACAGCAACGTAAAAATTCCTCCGCTTGCTCCGGGAGCGGGCGATAGAGTAAAATTGTGTTCCCGATGATCTGCACAACTTGGGCGGTAATCATTTGCGCAAGGATTTGCGCCGCCTCATTTTTATCCAGCGAACAATTTTCCTGCAGTTTAATCTTCACCAGTTCCTTGGTTTGGAAGGAATTTTCGATGGTCTCCGCAACTCCTTCGGAAATGCCTTCTTTCCCGATCCACACCTCGGGTTTTAACCGGTTGCCTGCGGCTCTTAGTTTGCGTTTTTCTTTTCCGGATAATTTCATTTTCTTCTCGTTTTTCTTTTTTGTCCTGAAAACAATTTACAGTAATTGCAAATGTATTTGAAGAACCCGGGCAATACAAACGGTTTCGGAATGTAATTAATGAATAAATCGACCGTTTAAAAATCTGTTTGTTTTTGGAAACGAAAATTCCTTACAGACGGGAAGGTTAGCAATGAGGTTACATTTTTACCGGGGCAGTTTGCTGCTGATAATTCTGTTTATTCTACCCGGTTTTTCCGACGGAAAAACCAAGCCTCAATGGCGCAAATTGGAACAGGGGTTGTATATCGGCGTGTTCGAGGCATCCCAGAAATCACCGGTTGGTGACTCCCGTGTGACCGTGATTAAAATCGATCCGGGCTACTATGATTTCGAGATATACTGTGCCAGTGAATACGGAAAAAAGCTACGCACGACCAGAGAATGGGCTGTAGAATTTGGATTGACGGCA
>MVCZ01000156.1 GCA_002049825.1 Candidatus Zhuqueibacterota bacterium 4484_188 | reverse complement strand
CACGAACTTTACGACCTGATCTCGCCAACCAATTTTAAGAAAGCTTACGAAGAATTCACCCGGGCGAAAAAGGATTTGAAAGCAGGTAAAGATATTAAAGGAATCCTGAAAAAACTGGAAAATGCCAGCAAGTACCTCAATAAAGTAAATGAAGTGGGTACACAAGGGAAAATTCTGTTCGAGACGGTGCTGAAAGCCCGGCAGGATGCCCTGATTGCCCAGGCGCCCGATTACGCGCCGAAGATATTCCAGGACAGCCGAGCCGACGCCTGGAAAAAGGTGACCTGAACGGCGCCAGAAAAGAAGCGGCGAAAACCGAGGCATCTTACCGGGAAGCGGAAAAAATTGCCATTAAAGAAAGCGTTATCGGAAACGTGCGCGATTTGTTAAAAAAAGCAGAAGATAAAAATGTTGCCGACCTGGAAGATAAAAATGTTGCCGACCTGGCACCGCTTACCCTCACAGAAGCGAAATCGATCTACCAGGAAGTGCTTTCGGCATTGGAGAACAACCGGTATGCAAAATCGAATGCCCGGGAGTTAGCGGCAAAAGCCGAATACCAGGTAAAGCACGCCATCTATCTGGCGGCGGTTCTGGACGAAGTACGAAAAGATAAAAAGAAGTGGGAAGTGGTTTTCCGGAATTTTGAAGACCGGTTCGATCAAATCGCCTCGCAGTTGGGTTTTCAGGGACATTACGAAAACGGACTAGCGGAAACCGAAAAAGATATTGTGCTGGCAATTCAGAACCTGACCGACGAAAACAAAACGCTCAAGGAAGAATTGAAAGAGTTGCAAACCAAAAATGAGCAACTGAGTGAAAAAGTCCAGCAATATGAAAACACGGTGGTTACTGAACTGGAAAAGAAGAAGGAACGGGAAGAGAAGTTAAGAAAGATAGAACAGATTTTTACCCCGGACGAGGCGCAAGTCCTGCTCTCCGGAAATCACCTTATTATCCGGTTGTATGGATTAACCTTTCGTTCTGGCACCGCGGTGATTATGCCGGAACATTTCATGCTGCTGACCAAGGTGATGCGGGCACTGCGGGAATTTCCCAACAAAACGATTGAAATTGCCGGTCACACCGATTCCCAGGGAAACGATGCTTACAATTTGAACCTGTCAGAGAATCGCGCCGCAGCAATCCGGGCTTATCTCGAGGCTAACATGGGCTTACCGCCGGATCAGGGGAACTGGTTGATTTGAATCGGGAGAATAAATATGAAAAGACACGTTGCTGCGATTCTGCTGATTTTGTGCCTTCCTATAGTTTTGCTCGCTGCAGAGCCATTGGAAATGAGTTCGAAATATCTGAGCGTAACGATGAACACTTCGCCCATCATTTCCGGTGGGTACTTTCTGCAAAAAAATCTGGCTTTGAAGGCGGGGGTGGGGTTTGCCTTCAGCGGAGAAGAAAATACCAACGGGTTAGCCATCCGTCTGGGGTTGGATAAATATCTGGGTAAAGGTCGCCTGGTTCCCTTTTTGGGTGCGTTCACCCGTTTTGACATTAACCCGAATGCTGTGAACAACGCCGACTGGAAAGGCTCGCGGCTTACCCTGGGAGGTCACTGGGGACTCAACTATTTTATATTCAAACAATTTTCCGTTGCCGCAACCTTTGGCGCACAATTGCAAATGAATTCTCCGAAAAACAAAAACAGTTCCACCAATTTCTCTTCCTTTACTTCCGGGGTAAAACTGCGTTTTTTCTTTTAGAATTTATTTCCCGGCACATTTATTCTTTTTTTAACGCGCTTAAAAGGGATATACCGCACTTTCCGGAATTTTTTATCCTTTATATTCTTTGCCATGATTTTTTTGTATATTCTCTGCTTCAAATATTTTGAGGAAACGGTTCCTCATTTCATCGCAAAGCGAGGTAAAAAGGATTTAGTTCTCGTGATGCGAAGAATAAGGTAAAAAGGATTTAGTTCTCGTGATGCGAAGAATAAATTTTTAAGACCGGTAACTTGAAACTCTACAAGAGTTGCCGAACATAGAGGTAAAAAAGGGAAATTAATGGGATATTCTGTTGAGGTATGCAAAAAGCTGGGCGAGAAAATTCGCTCGGCAAAATTATTCCGACCGATGCATATCGAACGCTATGACGATAATACGGAACTTGAATACAATATAGTTGATGTAGATACCGCAGTTCGGGCAAAAATTAAAGTGCTCATCCTGCGCTTTGTCGGGGGAGGTTTTGCCGGACAGGTGTACCAGGTAAAGCTGCTGAAAATAGAGAGCGACAATGGCTCGATAGAGACGCTGAAAGAGGGCGGCATTTATGCCGTAAAAATCCTTATACCGCCTTCTGGTTTTTCCCTCTTTTTCCGAAATTTGCTCTATGCCATCGGGTTCCAGGGACCGTTTCAATTGCAATCGAATCCAATCGCAGCCAGGAGCGGGGCGCTGTGGCAGAAATTTATCCGGCGGGCGGCAAAAATTAAATTCGGTGACGAAAGAAGCGTAACCAACATTTACGCAACCTTTGTGGATAACCGATTGGGGAGTTGCGGCGAGATTAGCGAGTGGATTGAAGGCAGGACCTGGCGCCTGGAAGTAGACGAGCGCCTGGATGTGCGGCGTAAGTGGTTCAAGGGCAAACCGGTTGATCCGCAAAAGTTGGGTTCACCGGAGTACCGCAGTAAATATCAATTCATGCATCAATTTGTTGATTTATTGCATGAAGTGGGAGCGCACGAGTTTGCCCGGCAGTATGAATGGAGCACCTGGAAAAGCCAACCCAACTGTTTAAAACGCAAAGACACCGAAGCGTCGCCCGAGACTGGGCTGGTAGCGGTCGATTTCCGCGCCGGCCTGGCATTGCTGCCATTCCTTCCCATGAGTCCGGGAGATTTTAAATTAATTTTTCAGGGATTGTTCCGGGGGAGCCTGGTTCAGTTCGACCGCGGCGATGTGGGAAAACTGGAAGCGTATATTTCTTCCGTTTTTAGGTCATTTCATCCGCCGGTTCTGGGGACAGGAAAATTATCGTAAACACTATTTGAATATTCTGACCAGTGGGAATTATTTATGGCGGGCTATCCGGGTAAAAGCAACCGAATACGCCTTAAGCTGGTACAGGGCGGGGCGGGTTGATGAGAAGAAGGCATTGCAAATTTCCGAAAGAGTCTGGCCAATCATCTACCATCTTCCGCTTTCTCTTCTTCCCATTGGTCTTCATAAATTTTTTACCGATAAGCAATATGCCCAAAGTCGGTTGAATTTTATTTTTGTCAGACCATTCCGCCTGTATTTTAACGCTCATTTGCGGGAAGTGGCGCGCGGGCTGTACGTGCTGTACCTGGTTATCAAAGAACGAAATTTTAAGGATTATAACATTGCGGTTTTTTTGGCATTTTTTAAATACATCGGTTACCTGGCATTTCCGATTCAGATGACCTACCGGTATCCGGCGCTTGCCCGGTTTATGGCTGGTCACTGGGCGACCGAGGCAGTTCATATTGTTCCGGTTTTTGGCGAAGGCGGTGCTCTACTGGAACATAAAGTGTTTAACCTGTTTTACAACTGGCCGTTAACCATTCGCGGGCGCATGATACGCAGGGCGAAACGCCGCCGTGAATTAGCTCCGCGTTCCTGGCACATTTCACTGATTGCCCTGGTTGGGGCTACCATCTTCGGTATCGCCGATTATTTTTACCTTTCGCATTTTGCCGAATTACCCACATTGAAAACTATTTTGAATCATTCTGTGGGATACCCGAAAGATTCTAAATATTATCGTCGAAACCTTGAGATTTTTATATGCTTAACCCGTTGTGCTAATAAAAATTTTTTGGTTTTCTACAAACCGCTTTCCGTACCATTAGCATAAATGGGAACCACGATGTGGGAAGCGGTTATTAACATGAGATTTGAAGGTCTCGTTCACCTTGTTTAAGCAAGGTGTTGTCTCAAAGCGGGATTGAGTCAGCACCCGAATTCATCACTTAGCAACCGTTTTTCATGTAGTGATCCCGATGGGAATCGGTTTTTTAAAATAATTAGCACAACGGGTATACTTGCTTCTTATGATTCTGCTTTAAATGAATAATATGGGTCGAAACGTTTGGCACCTGTGGTGTTTCAACGGCAGTCTGAGACAGTTTGCCCGCTAGTACCGGCTTCTTGCTTCCAACTATTTATGGTTTCAGATGTGAAACAATGTTTAGTTGATATTTTTTACCATTTGTCGATATTTTCTACAAAATTTCACCCTCCCAAAAACTACGGAACACCGTATATTTAAGAAATTTCACTGATCGTGTTTTATGGTACGTAATTTGAAGCTATAAAAAACAGAACAAAGAACTACGGAAGGTACAACAAACAAGGAGGTTGCTCTTTGAAAGTTCGCCCGGAAAACAACGCGCATTTTTCTCGATTACATTTCTTAAATCAAAACCTTAAATCAAGGAGGAATTAATTATGGGTCAACAGCAATTATTGCTTATCGTTTTGGGTATTATCATTGTCGGTATCGCCATTGCCGTGGGGGTGAATATGTTCCAGAGCAGCGCAGTGGACACCAACCGTCAGGCGGTGATAAGCGATTTGGCGAACCTGGCATCCAAAGCGCAACGCTATTACCGGACACCAACGCAACTGGGTGGTGGTTCACAGGATTTTAAAGGATTTTCTCTGGGTCGGTTAGACAAGGAGAACGGAAACGGGTTTTACCGGGTAGCGACCGCTGCACCTACCGCACCCAGCGACACTACTTCGACCACCTCGATTTCCAGCAGTGCTTCAACAATTTACATCATCGGGTGGGGAACAGAAGAAGGCGACAATGGAAACTACAAAGTTGAAGCGTACACCAAGGTAACTTCTGACAGCTTACTGACCACCGTTGTTAATTAGCCAAACAGACAGTGGACCAAAAAGCGGGATGTGAGGAATATCCCGCTTTTGTAAAAATGGGCGGCGTGATATGTCAGATTTTAAATTTGAAGGAACTACACGGAATGGAAAACTCGTTCAGGGCGTAATCTCGGCGAATCATTATTTACAGGCAAAAAAGAGAATACGCCAATTTGCCAGCAAACATCGTCTGAAAATACTTCATGTCAAAAAAAGAAAAACATTCCTCTACAAAATTCAACGAAATGACGAGAAGCCAATCTCCGGGGAGCAAAAGGCTTTTTCCAAAGAAGAGGGATATTTATGAAAGCACGGCAAGATTTTTGGAACGGCAGGCGGAATTCAAAAAGAATTTGAGGAGCGCTTTGATTATGCCGCTCTTTACGCTGCTCATTCTTTTCGGAGCCGTCATCTTTTACGTGACCTATATTTTTCCCGAAACGGCAAAATTGTTTCTCAAGCTGGGTAGTGAACTGCCGCCGATGACGCGCACCACGCTTCAGATCAGTGATTTTCTGCTGGACAATATGCTGCTCATTCTTCTTCTCACCGGTGCTGCCGGTTCCGGACTCATCTATTTTTTCAGAACCGCGAAGGGTAAATTTGTACGCGACAAATATATTCTCCGGATTCCAATCATCGGTTCGCTCTTTCAGAAAACAACCATCGAAATATTCTGCCGGGTTTTTTACGCACTTTACAGCGGTTCCGGCGAAAACGTAGACGCTATTAAATTGGCGGCGGAAGCCTGTGGAAACCGTTACTTCGAGGAGCAAATTAAAACCATTGCCATTCCCATGATGCTGAGCCAGGGGAAAGGACTGGTATCTTCTTTCGAAGCCACCGGGGTGTTCACCAAAACTGCCCTGGCTCGTTTTCACTCAGGCGCAGAAACCGGAACAGTGAAGAAAACGGCGCTGCAAATTGCAAATTATTACGAGAAAGAAACGGTGTATAAATTAAAGAATGCCATCGATTTTATCCAACTTGGCGTTGCCATGATTATTATGGTGATCATGACCGTTCTAACGCTGATTTCTTCGGAAACCGCGTTGATTACGCCCAGGACACCAATCGGCTAAATTTGGCTCGATAATTTGTAAGGAAGGTAAATGGCGAACAATCTATTATATCAGTCCCGCGCGAAAAGCGCCGCGGATGTTAGCGACAAGCTGGGCATCACGCTTTTGCAGAAGGGACTTATAGATTTTAAAACACTGGAGCAGGCGCTCAAGACCAAAGAATCGGAAGACCCCGGTCAACGGCGCAGTCTGGCGCAAATCCTGGTTTCCGATTTTCACATCAATTACGACAGCGTTTACCGGGAGGTCACCCAGCTTTACGGTTTTCGGGAAATTGTGATGCGTGAAGAAAACCTCAGTCCAAGCCGGATTGATTTTATGCGTAAAATGCTGGAGCCGCTTCCCGATACTATTCTGGACCTGATGAAAAAGGACCGGATTCTGGTTTATAAATACGATGAGAACCGTCCCTACAAATTGATTTTCTTAGCCGCCGATCCGACCAACAAGAATATTCCGATCATTGCCCGCGCCATTGGTGCCAAACGTTACGAAGTATGCTATGTGAAGAGCGACGACCTGGAAGGGCTGCTGATGGTGGTCTTCCCGGAAGAAAATGAATACCTGAAAGTGCTGCAGGATTTAACCCTGGAAATAAATGAACTGGACGACCAGGAAACGGTTATCGATGAAGAGGCGATTGATTCGGAGATTAACAAAAGCCTGCTGGTAAACCTGGTGGAAGGCATGTTGATTGAAGCAGTGCGGCGGGGTGCCAGCGACATCCATATTATTCCCAAGGACGCCCAGACATCCGAAATCCACATTCGGATTGACGGAAAATTGCAGCTATGGCACGTGCAGGAGGGTGTTCGACCCGAAGCACTGGTTGCGGTGGTGAAAGACCGCTCGAAAAACATCGACCGTTTCGAGCGGGACTCTGCCCAGGACGGTTTCATCCAGCGCAAAATCGACGACCACCTGATTCGCTACCGCGTTTCGGTGCTGCCGATTGTTGGGAAAGATTTCCAGCACAAATTCGAAAGCGTGGTTATTCGTATTCTGGACGATCGCAAAGTAATTACCGATCTGACAAAACTGGGATTCGAAGGCGAAGCGAAAAAACTCTTTATCAAAGCGATTTCCAAACCGCAGGGAATGGTTATTATTACCGGTCCCACCGGCAGTGGGAAATCCACTACTTTAACTGCCGCCCTCAGCCACATCATCAATCCCGAAATTAACGTGCTCACAGTGGAAGATCCGGTGGAGTATATTATTCCCGGCGCCCGGCAGATTAAAATCAGTCATAAAAACGGATTTGAGCAGGCGTTGCGCTCTATCCTGCGTCACGACCCGGATGTGGTAATGGTAGGTGAGATTCGCGATCGGGAAACCGCCGACACTGCTATCAAATTAGCTAACACCGGTCACCTTACCTTCTCGACCCTGCACACCAACGACGCACCGAGCGCCATTTCCCGGCTCTATAAAATGGGTATCGAAACCTTTTTGATTGCGTACGCCATCAACATCATAATTGCCCAGCGTCTCATCCGGAGACTGTGCGAAAAATGTAAACGCCCGGTAAAGAATTTAAATCCTTCCATTCCTTTGGGGCTGGGTTTCACACCGGAGGAAATCCGGCAAACTGTATTTTATGAAGCGGTAGGCTGCGATGCCTGCCACAATGGCTATAAAGGAAGAATTGCCATCCACGAAACTCTCTATTTTACCAGGGAAATCAGAAATATCATTTTTAAAACCGGGAAAGAAATCGATGAAGAAACGATTCGTGCCCGGGCAATTAAGGATGGCATGCTTACTCTGCGCGCTGCCGGAAGGGAACGAATCAAACAGGGACTGACTACCCTGGAGGAGGTTGCTTATGCAACCGCTGAAGATTAGCTATAAAAGGACTGTTTTATGAATAGCGGACAAACATTATTGACTTTTGGCGCCCTTATCTTACTGACTATCACGATTTTGAATTTCAATAAAACGCTCAGTTACCATGATATCTCGCTCTCGCAAAACCGCTATAAATTGGAAGCGATTTCTATTTTAACTTCTTACATTGAGCAAACCTCACAGTACTTTTTCGACGAAGCCACCACCGACACCAGCAGCGGTAAAGATTTGCCGGATTTTACTCCTCCGGCAAACCTGGGGTTTGATGCTAACGACAACGGCGTAATCGATGATTTCGATGATTTTAATAATTACACGGTTATCGATACCGGAATCAGCGGCTTAGCCTACAAAATCAATTTTGACAAAATAACCGACAATTATTCCGAGCCGTTACTTTTTAAATACGTCAACGGCGAAAAAGTGAGGGATACGCTGCAGATCAGTTTTGTAAACACCTATTGGTTTTATGATTAGGCGCGGGAGAATAATAAAATGGGAACATACTTAGACATTTTGGGCGGATTTTTCGTAATGGGATTTCTGCTTTTAATTGCTTTCCGGGCATCGGACACCGCCACAACGGAATTTTTCAATTACAATTCCGATGCGATTGTGCAGCAGAATATTGCTCAGTTGTCCGGGGTCATTCAATATGATTTGCGAAA
>MVCZ01000155.1 GCA_002049825.1 Candidatus Zhuqueibacterota bacterium 4484_188 | reverse complement strand
CGCACGGTGCAGGATGTGGAAGACTTTCATGTAAGCACGATTGCTACTTTTCTCTCGGAACAGCGTTACCGACCGGCTATTGGCCTGCGAATCGATACGCGATTGCCCAATACCAACCAGAAGAAAGGACTGGGAACAAACACTACCGATATTTTTCTGGCACTGCTTACTACCAAGTCTTTCCGGAGCATGTGGCTTTTCGGTGAAGTTGGTGTGGGAATTCTCACCGCACCGCGTGTGCTGAACCGCCAGAATGATGTTCTGATTTATGGCGTAGGGATGATTTTGAATCTTGCTCACAACCTGCAAATCGCCGCAGGAGTGAGCGGCATGGTGTCCACCAAGGAGAGTGTGGAGATTGGCACCGAGAACCGGGGAATCGTTCAAATCGGGTTGCACTGGAAGTTTCCCGATTTCGCCCTGGAAGTATTCCCCCAGTACGGTTTACACGAACGGTCGGGCACTTTTGGGTTGCGCGCCGGGTTAGGATGGCAATTGAATTTTCTGAAAAACTAAAACCGGCTTTTCCGGCAGACACCGATTTCTCCAAAAGCCCAGGCAGAATAAAAGGACCACTATCTTCCTCCCGAAAAACAAAGGTGAGAATTAATGGCGCAGAATGTAGTAGAGTTTGAAATCCGGGATCAGATTGCCCTGGTGCGATTGAACCGCCCGGAAGTGCACAATGCGATAGACCGGAACGTCATGGATCTGTTAGAAGAGATTTTAGCTAAGCTTTACGACAGACCGGAGATTCTGGTTGTGATTCTAACCGGCGCAGGAAGGGAAAGTTTCTGCGCTGGCGGCGATATTAAATATTTTGCTACACTCAAAACCCGGGAAGATGCCCTGGCAATGTCCCGCCGCATGCAAGCCATTCTGAACACGCTGTTTTCCGGGAACAAAGTGGTAATTGCGGCGGTCAACGGGCGTGCCCTGGGAGGCGGTTGCGAGCTGCTGACCGCCTGTCATTTCCGCCTGGCGGCGGAACACGCCACGTTTTCTTTCCGACAAGCGGCAAATGGCGTAATAACCGGCTGGGGCGGGGGGGTGCGATTGTTCCGTCTGCTGGGACACAATCATGCCCTGCAATTATTTCTTACCTCAGAAACGATTGATGCGCGGGAAGCGCACCGGATTCATTTCGTAGACCGGGTGCTGCCGGCGGAAGATTTGCTCCCTGCCGCTTTTAAGCTGGCAAAAAAAATTACCGAAAACTCATCTGCAGCGGTTCGCGGATTCCTCCGAATCGCCCGAAAAATTCAGCTTTGCCAAATAGACGAACTGGTTAATGATGAAACAGAGCAATTTGCTGATTTATGGATTGGTGAAGATTTTAAAAACTGGCTAAACGGATTTTTGTTGAAACAGTGAGTGATGCCGGGATTTGCCGGAAATACCCCCTTCGGCTAAGCTTCTATTTAACAATTTGATTTCATTTTATTTGTTTATTATACTTGTTTCGAATGAAAGAGGCTTACAATTTGGTTTTGAAAAAAATGTGGCTATTCATTTTTGCGCTCCTCTTCATCCTTCAAACGGCATGGGCTCAAAATTTACCTCTCGCTCCCCAGTCCTACGGAGATCAATTGATCATCGGACAGGTTGGGCAGCCTCCCGCTCAGTTGAACCCCTTCCAGGTTGACGACATCAACATGAAACAAATCGCGCGGCTGATTTTTGGTACCGGACTTATCCAGCAACCTGACCGATTCGGACAACCGCCTTCGATTGTGTCCTTTATTCTCGACGTTCCTAATCAGTTACGGGGGCGGGTCTGGAGATATTCACTCAATCGAAACATCACTTTTCAGAACGGTATTCCCTTGCGAAACAGCGATGTTAAATTTACCTACGATTTGTTGATCAAATGGGGTGGTCACATTCTCAATCGGGAACTTGATTTCTCCAATGTGTCGAGCATTATGATAAACGGTGACCTGGAAATCCAGTTTAATCTGAAGAAAGAAGACAATAATTTCGACCTTAAATTGAGCGATATTCCCATTTTGTCACGAGACTATTATCAAGAGGTTGCCCGGAATGGGTTAGTGGCATTCAACCGGTTACGACCCTTTGGTTATGGTCCTTTTATTTTTGCCCGGGCAACAGACCGTGAGATTCGATTAAAATCTCACCCCCTGTATTCTTTCGGCAGACCCTTTCTTGACCAGGTTATTTACCGTTTTTATGAGAATGAGCAAAAAATGATTGATGGTTTTACCCAGGGGAATCTCGATTTAATTGAAGTGGAAGACCGGGTTTCGGCGGAGCGGCTGCACCAGGTGCTTCGCGAAGAAATTACCATTTTTCCGGTGCCTCGTCCGGAGAAAAAGCTCTACTTTATCCAGTTCAATTTAGGACGTTTTCCTTTCCGGAACCGGAAAGTGCGGCAGGCAATTCGTTCTGCTATTCATACCAATGAAATTGTAAACCGGCTTGCCGACCGGAACGACCGCGTTGCTTACTCGATCATTTCCCGTGAAAATAAAGATTTTTATCGTGGGCTGGCTGAAAGCCGTTACAATCCGACGCAGAGTTTACAGATGTTGCAAACCGATGGGTGGAGCGTTGACCGGGGAAAGGGAATTCTGCAAAAGAATAGTCGTGAGTTGAATTTTGAACTCATTTTTGAACAGGGCTCTTACCTGGAAGAAAGCATAGCCAGGGCAATTAAAATTTATCTTGCTGAGCTTGGTATAAACGTGTTACCAAAACCGGTGAACCGGCAGGAAAAAAAGAATCTGATTCGGCGAAATCAATTCACCGTTTCAGATATTTCTACACCGACAGGTGCCGGTGATTCCACTCTATTTCAACAATACCATATTTTACGCTGTGCGGAATCGCTTTCGCAATATTCGAATATCCTTCATCAGTGGGAAAACCTATTTCCATCGGTTAAATCCGTTCGAGAACTGGTTCGTGCCAAAACCATTACAAAAGTATCGTTAGTGGTCGGATGAAGAAGTTATCTCATTTTTTTACCCGCTGGAAAATTGTTAAAAGGCTGCTGAGCCGCTATTTGGCGCAAAAAATATCCCGTCGAATGATTTTGAATTTCGTAGGTCTGGGTGTGCTGCCGATTATCATTGTCAGTTTTGTGCTGATTAACCTGACCCAGAGTACCGTGCAGAGTTACCTCTTCCAGCGAAATATGGAAACGGCGAAACGTGCCAGCGACGAAATATCGATGTTCATTAAGGAACCGCTCACCATCCTGACGACCCTGGTGCAAACCCGCGACATTCTGGAAATGGAACGATTTACCCAGAGCCGGGTGATAAATAAAATAAAAGCATCCAACGCGATATTTCGGAAAATTTTTATCCTGGACCAATTCGGCAGGGCGGTGGTCACTACCAGTTTTGGCGAGGAACAAAAAGATTACAGCGAGGAAGTGGCTTACCGGATTGCCATGGCGGGGCAGGTGTATTATTCGCAGGTATATTTTACTCCGTCAAGTTTTCCGGTTATGTTGCTGGCGCTGCCGATAAAAAAATACAACTCGGTTCAGGCTGTTTTGGTGGGCGAAATTGATTTGAAAACAATCTGGGATTTAGTAGATAATATTACCATTGGGAAAACCGGCAATGCTTTTCTACTAAGCTCGGACGGCTCGGTGATTGCCCACCCGGAAAAACAGCGCGTGCTGAAGGAAGAATCTTTTGCCACCTATCCTTTTTTTCAGGAAATGGTGAAAAACAAGGAAGGCATTACCTTTTTTTCACGCCAGGATGCACAAATGATCGCCGCCTTTGCTTCCATATCGGAATTGGGTTGGATCCTGGTCGTCCAGCAACCGGAGATCGAAGCATTTGATTTAGCGCGCAAAATGCGTAACCGGGTGATTGTGTTGGTAGTTTTGACCACTCTTCTGGCGATTCTACTTGCCACTGCCACGGTGAAGCGCATTACTAGCCCGATAGAATTTTTAGTGGCAGGCGTACGCGAGTATGCCCGCGGCAACCTGTGCTCTCCGACCCGAATTCTCCCCTGGAAAAGAAAGAGAAATACCTGAATGTAATTTCTTCTGAAATTACCCGGATGAATACCCTGGTCACTAATTTTCTTACCATTTCTCGTCCGCCGGAATTAAACCTGATTCGCATCGATCTGCATAAAATCCTGGACGAAGTGCTGCTGATACAAAAGGCGCAGGCAATGAAGGAAAATGTGCGAGTCAGCCGCCAATATACCGGGGAACCGGTCTACGGAATGGTGGACATGGATCAGCTTAAACAGGTCTTTCATAACATTTTAATCAATTCGTTCGAAGCGATGCCGGATGGCGGGACGGTTAAAATTTCAACAGAAGTACAGTGTGAAAAACAAAAATCCGGTGCGGAAGAAAAACGATTCGTTTATATTCGGATTGCCGATACCGGCCACGGGATACCGGAAGAAAAGCTTAATGATATTTTTGAATTCTATTACACCACCAAAAAAACCGGCACCGGACTGGGATTGTCAATTGCCAAACAAATAATTGAAGGACACCAGGGAACGATTCATATTTATAGTACTATAAATAAAGGTACCACGGTGGAGTTAAAGCTGCCGTTGGACTGAAAGCAGGGGGTGGAGGAAGGGCGCGCCATCGGAGCGGGTAAAACACGGCAAATGGGGCGCGATAGATTCATTGACTGGCGATTTCGTGGCAAAAGTTTTCCCGGAGTCTCGTATTGAGCGGTGGTTGCCGTTTCCTGAACACCAATTTTTGCGGAGTGTACGGGAGTAAAATACACTTTGTAAATAGAAGGAATAAGAATAATGAAAGAAAAAATTTTACTGGTTGAAGACGATCTAAACACGCTGGAAGGTCTCGCTGAAATATTAGAGCAGGAAAAATTTCTGATTACCAAAGCCAAAAACGGCAGCGAGGCGCTTGCCGCGATAAACAATCATACATTTAATTTGGTGCTCATAGATTTTTTATTACCGGATAAAGACGGACTGGAGGTTTCGGAAATTATTATTCAAAAGAACCCGGAGATTAAGATAATTATGATGACTGCGTTCGGATCGGTGAAAAATGCAGTACATGCGATGAAGATGGGCATCTTTGATTATTTAACCAAACCGATTGACCTGGAAGAATTGCTGATTGTGATTCGCCGGGCATTGAAAGAACAGGAACTGATCAGCGAAAATATCAGCCTGAAAGATAAGCTGCAAAAGACCTACAGTTTTGAAAACATCATCGGAATTAGCGGGCGCATGCAAGAAGTTTTCCGCAAGGTGATGAAAGTTGCCCGTACCGACGCCACCGTTTTGCTGCGCGGAGAGAGCGGCACGGGAAAGGAGTTGATTGCCCGCGCTATTCACTTCCAGAGCAGCCGCAAAGATAAACCGTTGGTGGAAATAAATTGTGCTTCCATTCCGGAACCCCTGTTGGAGAGCGAGTTATTCGGGCATGAAAAAGGAGCGTTTACCGGCGCGTACAAAAGCAAAAAAGGCAAATTTGAAGTTGCGCACGAGGGAACATTGTTTCTGGACGAGATTGGAGAGTTACCTTCGGGGGTTCAGGCAAAATTGCTGCGGGTCTTGCAGGAACAAACCTTCAGCCGGGTTGGCGGGATTGAAAATATTTCGGTTAATGTCCGTCTGATTGCCGCCACTAACTCGAACCTGGAGAAAGCGTTGGAAGATGGGCGATTCCGGGAAGACCTGTATTACCGCTTAAATGTTATCCCGATTATTGTGCCGCCGTTGCGTGAACATCCGGAAGATATTGGTCCGCTGATTGATTATTTTTTGAACAAGTATATCAAGAAAAACCAGCGGGAAATAAAAGGAGTCTCGCAGGCGGCACGGGACCAATTGCTGCAGTACCACTGGCCCGGAAATGTGCGTGAACTGGAAAATGCGATTGAAAATGCCGTGGTAATGGCTGAAGGCGAAATCATTCAGGTAGGTGACCTGCCCGGCTATCTCCAGGCACGCGGTGAAGAAATTATGTTGAAGAGAGTGAAACAAATTTTGCCCCAGGAGGAGAATCAGGACATGAACTACCGTGAGCGGCTCGACATGTACGAACGGGAAATTATTCGTCAGGCACTGGAAGCAAGCGACGGAAACAAAACCCAGGCGGCGAAAAAGTTGGGATTTACCCTACGTACCCTTCGAAACAAAGTGACGAAATACAATTTATAACCGATTTCCACCTCCCGGAGCTCAGGATTTGCACAATTTACAAATCCTACAAAACGGTTCTATTTAATATTATTCCATAAAGTTATCTCAAATTATATCGATATTAAAATTGGATGAAGTAGTTTTTTCTCGCACGTTATACTTGAGGAAAAGAATGACCGATTCAGTTGAGATGCTTATCAACCAGGTGGAAAAACTACCTACGATTAACACGGTGGCTTTTGAAGTAATTCAATTATGTTCGGATAAGGAAATCCCTATTCCCCGACTGGTGAAAGTGGTTTCCAGCGACCAAAGCTTAACCGCACAGATTCTGAAAGTCGCCAATTCCAGTTATTTTAATTACCCGCGCACCATCTATTCCCTGGACCGGGCAATTGTAATCCTGGGGTTTAACCTGCTCAAAGACATTGCCGTTTCTCTGTCGATTTTTAGTGTGTACCGGGGTTTTCAATCCAATAAGTATATTGATGTTGCGGCACAATGGAAGCATTCGCTGGTAACCGGGATCGTACTGAAATCGCTGGCTGATAACTACGACCCGGAAAACAAAGATTTTCTCTATGTGAGCGGATTACTGCACGACATAGGAAAATTAGTTTTGTTTGAAAATATGGGTGAGGATTATTACCTTCTTCAGGAAAAAAGTCGGCAGGAGCAAAAACAGATTTATCAGTTTGAGAAAAAATTTTTCTCGTTTACCCATGCCGAGGTAGGTGCCCGGCTGCTGGAAAAGTGGCATTTGCCTGCCTCGACCGTCGCTAGTATTGAATATCATCACGAACCTGATTTATATACTGGAGAAAATGATATTTCTCCCTGGATACGTTTCAGACCAGTATCATTCAATATTTTGAGAATACGATTAAATCCATCAAGAAGATGGAGAAAAATTCGGAAGTTTTCACCGAACTGAAAAGTATTTCAAAAGAATTAGAAATGCTGGAGCAGTATGTAAAAACCACTTTTGACACTCTGGAAAATAATTTTAACTCATTTATTCGACACATCGATGTTCTTTCGGAGCTTATTGATTTTCAGCGGAGTGTAATCAGTTTTAAGGAATCGGACAAAATGATTCTTACCCTGTTCGATTTCCTCTATCGGAATCTGAAATACGACCATGGATTTATCGTGTTTAAGCTTAGAGACAATGATCCTGAATATACGGTGATTACCAATCGAAGCGACCAGTTAGAGGTTTATAAAAAATTTATTGATAGCCCCGATGTGGAAATTTTATCTTCGCTGATTAAAGACCGTGACATGGCCTATCTTATCAGTGATGTGCAGCAGTTTTACCGCGATAAAATTCACTGGGATATCTTGCAGGCAAAATCAATTATTCTCTTTCCCATCAAAGTTCGCGGCAAATCTTTTGGCATTGGATTTCTCATCCGCCAAGAAGAACCGTTCGAGCTAAATCAACTTTCCTTTGTGAATTTAAATGTCGGTGTAATTGCCTTGTTGGTTTACCAGCATTATTACTTCTCCAGTCTTAAGTCCCAGTTTATTCCCCGCTCATTTCGTACCGGTTTTAAGAAAGCACTGGAAGAAGCTGAAGAAGGACAAGTCCAATATTTCCGCTCACCAATGGAAGAGGATGGTGGAACAAAACACATATTGGAATATTACATCAGCCGGATAGAATTGCAGGATCGCTTCAACTTATTGCTCATTTTTGCCATCGATATTACCCAGGTTTATTATAAGGAATTGTATCTGCGACAGTCGGAAATGTTGGATGAACTGGATCAGTTTTCCAGAACCCTGGTCGGTGAGTTCAATAATTTGCTCACTATCATTGTGCCCAATATCAGTTTACTTCGTACCAGCCTGAGAGCGGAACATCCGTACCAGATTCAGCTTGCTTCTATGGAAAAGGCTGCCCAGCGCTCCTCCAACCTGATTCGCAAATTCCTGAATTACGATCTGGAGGATTTCGAAATTCCGGAACAGGGCAGTCTGAATAAAATGGTTAAAGCATATACTATGTTGCTTAAAAATGAAAAACCACCCGAAGTTGCGATAAAAACTCAATTAGATTCGGGGTTAAAGGCGATTACCTATTACCCGCTGAGATTAAGGCAACTGTTGAAGATTTTAATCGATAACAGTTTGGCAGCTTTGAAAGACCGGGAATCGCCGGAAATTCAGTTTATTACTACTTATGTCAACCATCGGAAGAGCGGCATTTTACGGGGAAAAAAATTTTATCTTCCTGCCGGGGAATACGCCGAATTGTGCATCCGTGATAACGGGAGCGGAATATCGGAGCAGAGCCTGCCGCAGGTTTTTAAACCGTTTTATTCAACCAAAATTAAAAACGAAGGTGTGGGATTGGGACTGTTTATTGCTTATAACATTGTCAAGGACATGAAAGGCGAGATTTTCATTGACAGCAAAATTGGTGAATATACTGCCGTGTACGTCTACTTGCCGATCAGGCAAAAAAAACCGGTGGAAACGCCGGTGGTCGAAACGGAAAAGAAAACCCGCGCGTCGAAAAAGACACAGCCCACCATTCTGGTAGTTGATGATGAATACAACATCCGCAGCATGATGAAAGAAATAATGGAGATGTATGGGTTCAAGGTTTACACCGCCGGAAACGGTCGCGATGGGGTGGATGTTTACCTGCGCCGAAAAGATGAGATTGACCTGGTAATTCTGGATATGGTGATGCCGGTAATGGATGGACGGGCTGCTTTTATCGAAATTAAAAAGATTAATCCCAAACAGAAAATTTTCATCATCAGCGGTTATTCGCAGCGGGAAGACCTGGATGAAATCCTGCGCGAAGGAGCGGATGGCTTTATGAGGAAACCCTTCCAGGTTCACAACGACCATTGAGAACACAAAGTTTATGTACTTCCGGACAGACACTATTTCGTAGATAGATTTCTTTCCCGTTTCCTGTGGATTTGTCCGCACCGGAAATAGGTTTACGATTTTCTTTTTACGGTTAACACCGGGCATTTTGCCCAGCGAATGACCTTCTCGGTAGTGCTTCCCAACAAAATATAGTCCAAACCGGTGAGACCGTGGGAGGCGATAACAATCATGTCCGATTTGTCTTCCCTGGCAAAATCCACAATTTCTTTATGCGATTTTCCCTCGCGCACAATGTAACTGGTCTCGATGTGACCGTCTAATTGTTCGGAAAGAAATTCATTCATATTCTCAATAACCCGCTTGTCCAGGTCAGGGTCAATTTCGAAGACAGATTCGACCCCCGATGCATAGAAGGGCGGGAAAATTTCCTGCTCGACCACGTGCAAAAAAGTGATGCTGGCGTTAAAATTTCTCGCTAAAGAAATGGCGTATTCGGTTGCCTGTTTGGAATAGGGGGAGAAATCTATCGGTACCAGCAATTTCTTAATCTGGAAGTTCTGAATGGAACGGTGTACCGTGAGCACCGGTACCGCAGAAAAACGTCCCACCTTTTCGTCCCACCTTTTCGGCTACACTTCCTAAAAGCAGATGCCGCAGTCCCGCGCGTCCGTGCGTCCCCATTACGATTATATCAACCTGGTTCGTGTTCAGGTATTCCAAAATGACATCCGATGGAGATATTCCTCTCTGAATTATATCAACCTGGTTCGTGTTCAGGTATTCTAAAATGACATCCGATGGAGATATTCCTCGAGATGGTGCTGCATCTGGACAGCAATACGTTCTTCCCGCAAAGCAAGGAGTTGCTGATATTCATCCAGGCGCTGCTCTTCGTCCACATCATCTTGAAAAAGAATAACCGCATGGAAAAGGGTTAACCGCGCACTATACTGCAGCGCTATTTGAAATGCGTAATGAATAACAACTTCGGAGAACTGGCTAAAATCTACCGGCACCAGTATGTGTTCGATTTTCATGAAGCCTCCATAAATTTGTTGGGATCAAAGTAAGAAATTCACTCTCTTTTATCAACATATTCTTTTGGTTGTCAGTTGTGCTAACGCTGCGAATTAAGTGTTGAGATTCTCCTGGTAATTCTGTAAACTATATTCAAAATAACGGGAGCTGAATAATTTCTGTAATGCGATGAAACTGTTAGTGGTGGAAGATCAGCCGAAAGTGGCAGGATTCCTGAAAAAAGGATTGGAAGAGGAGGGCTGGCAGGTGGGCAGGTGGTTGTTGCTTCCGGTGGCGAGCAGGCGCTGCGCCTGCGCCCCATTTTGATGACCACCCTGGCGACCATCTTTGGATTCCTGCCGCTGGCCATGGGCGAAGTCTCGGAAATGCTGCAGCCGCTGTCCATTTGCTGCAGCCGCTGTCCATTTCCATGATGGGCGGCATGAGTCTGTCCATGCTGCAGTTAACTGACTATATTAATATAAATGCCGGTTCATCGGGAACACATCAAAAATACCGGTAAGTTTTTCCAGCCAAATAAAGTCGTTGTATTGCTGGGTGCAAGACGTGTCGGGAAGACAACTCTTCTCCACTAATTTATTGATGAGGTGAAAGAAGAGAAATTTGACCCCGATTTCATTGTGCCCGGGGTTGGTTCGGCAGATGCTATTTTTGGCGGAGGTATGATCGGCAGGAAATCGATTTGGAAGACTCTTGAAAATATTCTTTACATTTTCTATCTGTTGATATAATTTAGAAACAGATTTATGCAGTTTTTTTGTCCTGACTATGCAGGTTTTGAATTTGGTCAT
>MVCZ01000154.1 GCA_002049825.1 Candidatus Zhuqueibacterota bacterium 4484_188 | reverse complement strand
CCTCGCAAAGCATCTTCCTGGGAATCGTCATCATAAGAAATTTCTAAGGTAGATGACAGCGTGGTAAATGATTTCGGTTGATACCCCGGATTGAATAAATTCTCGGTATCGATTGCAATTACCGCATAATAATATTTTGTTTCCGATGTTAGACCGGTTACTGTCAGCGTGGTCTGCGCTTTGGTGGTAATTTCCTGCAGCCGGTGCGCGGCATTGTTCGGATCTAAATCGGAATCTTCTGAAAAGAGAACCAGGTATTTGGCAAAATCATTCGCCTGGCACTGCGACCAGGTAATTTTAGCCGAAAAGGGCGTTAGCTCACTAAAACTGTAATTCAACACTTCCGGCGGTATCCAGTCTACATCAATTGAAATCGATTCTGTGTCATCATCAATATTTTCTGTCTCCGATCCCTGAAATTGCACAATTGAATTTGCATCTATTCCCGTAACGGTAAATTTTCGCGAGTCTCCTTTTGGCACCGAAACGGTTATGGTCGCCGTATTTCCGCTTACTGTGCCGGTCTTTTCGATTTTGCTCATTCCCGGTCCGGTAACGGTTAACTGCAAAGTGCTTACTGTTGCCGGTTTGGCAAAGCCGATTTTACCGCTGCCCGCGTCATTAAAACTGATTTGCACCTGCACATTGCTCTGTGTGGATTTCGTTGGTCCTACGGTATCTTTCGAACAGGAAAATAACAGGGTTAAAACTGCGGTGAATATTATTAAAAAAAATGTTTTCATATTTTTCTCTCCATCTTTTCAATTAAGGAATATGAATTGTGACTGTAACATTCGAGTTGTTTTCTTCGGGCGTGCTACTGCTTTTTCCGCCCAACAGTACCGCTGCAGCCACGCCGCCGCCAATTAAGGCTGCACCGCCCAAAATATACAGTGCGGTTTTACTCCCGCCTTTTTTCTGCTCAACAACCGGTCGTTGCGGTGTCGTCCGTGACGGTTTGCGGGGCTTCTCTTTTTGCACAACCCGTTTCTCAACCGGTTTAGGTTTGACCGTTTTTTTTGTCGCTTTTGTGGGTTTTACTACCAGTTGTGCCTCAATTGAATTAGCTAATTGGTCCATTAGATTAAAAATTTCCCGACCGGTTCTTCCCTGAACGGATTCGGCTTTGAGCACCTTGCTGGTTTTTACATCAATTAAACGGGCGTTAATACGAATAACGCCGCCGATTTCCAGGTAACTGCCCACCATAATTGCGCTGGCACCGACTGCTTTTCCTAACTCAATGGCTTTCGACTGATCCACCACGCCGGACATACCTAATTCCATTTCTTTCAGCGCATCCTGCAAGCGGTTTCGCTCCACAATGTTGAGATGTCCCCGTTTTGCCAGGCTGGTAATCAGCATTTCCGGAATGGATTTTTGCAGATAATCCAAATCATGCTTGCCGCTGGTATTCTGAAAGTCCATGATGGCAATGCTGATTTTAGAACCTTCCTGCGCGTACAGCGGAAGACAAATCTGCAACATCAATCCCCAAATGAGGAACAGTGTGATCATTTTCTTCATGCGTGACCTCCTTGCAATTTAAAATGGGTAGGTAATAAGCGAATTAACTTTGTAATTATCTAATTTTTCTCTGCCTTTTAATTCGGTGAGTTCTATTAAAAACGAAATTCCGATAATTTTTCCACCCAGCCTCTCTATTAGCTTACAGGCAGCCACAGCCGTTCCGCCGGTAGCCAGGAGGTCGTCAACCAACAGCACCCGGTCGCCTTTGCGAATTCCGTCCTGGTGAACTTCGATGCTGTCTTTGCCATATTCCAGGTCGTATTCTTCCGCCAGGATTTCTGCGGGCAATTTTCCCGGTTTCCGGATGGGAACAAATCCCAGGTTGAGTTTGTAAGAGAGCGCGCCGCCTAAAATAAATCCCCGCGCTTCTACTGCGCTGATTTTGTCAAAATCCTCATGTCGGAAAGGATCGTACATCTGGTCAATAACCTGGGCGAACAATTCACCATCTTTCAATAATGTGGTAATATCTTTGAATTGAATTCCTTTTACCGGGAAATCGGGGACATTCCGAATGTAGGCAGCAAAGTTTTGCATAGAAAGCTCCTCGAATTAGAGGTCAGTTTAATTTATACATTTTGAAGATAAATATCAATAGCCATATCCGGTATCGATAAAAAACTTTTCGTACTTTTGTTGAAATTCCCCCCAGTTAACTTCTACTTCTTCAACATGCGAAAATTGAGGTCCCCTCTTTAGCTCCCCCAAAAATGCTTCCAACTGGGTTCGGGGACCTTCGGCAAAAACCTCTACGCTGCCGTCTGCTAAATTCCGGACATAACCGGTAATGTCATACACTGCCGCCCGGCGATATGCAAAATACCGGTATCCTACTCCCTGAACCATTCCCTTAATAAATGCCACAAAAGCTGCTTTTTGCATCGAGAACAGATTTTCTTTCCTGTGAAAAATAACTACTGCAAAGCCAGTTTTACTGCCTCTGCCGGGGTTTTTACTTTCCTGATGCCCGGAACCTCCAACCAGGGGCTCAGCGAAAGAACTGGCTTTCCCAATTGCAGAGCAAAAGCAATTTCCGATAAAGTGCCGTATCTCCCATCAATGGCGATGAATGACCTGGCAGTGCGAACGATAATGATATTCCGTCCGATTCCCATACCGGTGGCAATCGGTATCCTGACAAAAAAATTTGCCGTAAGCGGGTTATCTGACGGCAAAATACCAATCGTCAATCCGCCTGCATTGAAAGCCCCTTTACACGCCGCTTCCATTACACCGCCCATTCCGCCACAAATCAACCCGGCTCCATTCTGTGCAATCAGTCGTCCGACTTCTTCAGCCAGGTTATAAACTTCGGTTGTGCAGGAATTCCCGCCAATAACGCCGATAATTGGAACAGATGAAGAAACAGAATTCATGGGCTCGGTTTTCACCATTCTACACTTAAGGAATCTAAACTAAATCGGTAAAAGTAAAAATATCAACCGAAAAATTGATCTGTCGGTAACACCTCACGACGGATGGAAATAATGCGAGGAATTCATCACTTTAGTATAAAGTGAAATACAAGAGGGTTGAATCTTAACGACAAAACTATCAAACATTATTATCTTTTCGTTCGGACTAACATTCGTCGTACGATTTCACTTTCCATGTTTATTTCAAAAACTTTTCCGTAACATCCCGGCGATTTTTCCGAATCAGTATTCTGAACTGGTATGGTTTTAACTCAGGATCCGCCTCGGTTCTGATTTGCACCCAGTATTTCCACATCAGGCGCAACCGTCGGCTGAACCTGCCACCGTTCAGGTATTCGAGCATATCGGGGTGTGCCTGGACAAGAATCCGCCGGTCCAGCCCTGAGGCAACGTAGCGCCGGATTGCTCGTTCGATATTCGCCAGCACCGTTCCCTGGGTGGGTACTAATCCAATCCCTTCACACAAGGGGCAAGGTTCGGTAATATTGTGAATCAGGCTGGGTCGGATGCGCTGGCGGGTCATTTCAATCAACCCGAATCTACTCATTTCCGCCGTCCTGGTAATTGCACGGTCGTGGGAAAATTCCTTACTCAGTTCTTTCACTACTTTGTTGCGGTTTTCCTCATATTCCATATCGATAAAATCGATAACAATAAGACCGCCGATATCCCTCAGGCGCAACTGCCGGGCAATCTCCCGCGCCGCCGCCAGATTTATTTTCAGGGAATTCTGTTCATGATTCTTTTTGCCAAAATACCGCCCGGAATTCACATCAATCGAAGTTAACGCTTCGGTGTGCTCAATGATGATATAGCCACCGTTTCTCATCCACACTTTTCTTTCCAGACTTCGCTGGAGTTCAGTTTCGATTTTAAACACATCAAAAATCGGCTGCCTGGATTTTAAATACTCCACACGGTTAACCAAAACCGAGCCAACCTCTTTTAGATACCGGGTAATTTCGCGGTACATTTTACGGGAATCCACCACTACCTTTTGAACATCGGAAGTAAACAAATCACGGATTACACTGGAAGCCATTCCCAGGTCCTGGAAAATAAGTTTGGGTGGTTTGGATTCTTTAATCTCCTTTTGCACCCGATTCCAGGTTTTCAGCAATGCATTTAGATCTTGACGCAAAATATCTTCTGTCTTTCCCTCGGCAACGGTACGGACAATGATACCAAAATTAGCCGGTCTGATTTTGCGACAAATAGAACGAAGTCTTTTTCGTTCTTTAAAACTGGCAATTTTTCGCGAAACCCCTACCCGGTCCTGATTGGGCAGCAACACCATGAATCGTCCCGGTAAGGTCAGTTCGGTCGTTACCCGTGGTCCCTTGGTGCTGATGGGCTCTTTAATTATCTGAACCACAATTTCCTGCCCGTTGCGCAGTAAGTCCGCAGGGTCTAAGTCTTCTTTTTTCTCCTGCGTTTCCTCCAGCTCTTCCGAATCGATATCGGCAAAAAGCTGGTTGACATTTGTGCCCATGTCGGAAAAGTGCAGAAAAGCATCTTGTGCAAAACCGATATTGATAAATGCGGCATGCATTCCTTTTACCACACGGCGAACTCGCCCTTTATAAATATCCCCGACCATTCGTTCGTTATCCGGGCGTTCTACAAAAATTTCCACAAGTTTGTTGTTTTCTAAAATCGCAATTCGGGTATCTTCATTGGTTGAATTAACAATGATTTCTTTTTTCATAATATTTTTTCCTGGTTCTTTTTAACTTATCGGTAAATTGGTGCGAATCCCGGGGAAATCCAACTTTTCTTTTATTGAATTACCTGAAAGGGATCACGCACGTTTTCTCCCTCCACAATAAATTGCCCGGAGCGTTGGGTAAGAAACCGCCGGTAATCCACACCATAAGGTGCAAAAAGGGTCTCGAGCACCTCAGTAACCCGCACCATGCGGTCGCCAATCCGGTCGATTACAATTTGAAGCACACCATCCCGGATGAGCAATTCTCTTACAAAGGGACGCAAATCAATTTGCTTTACCCCGTCTTTTACTTTTCGTTCAAATGGAATTTCGGTTGCCCCCAGCCAATTTTCCGTCCATTCACGCGGCACTTCAAACCCGCCAAGCAAAACCTGGTACGCCAGGCGATTAATGGAAGCGGACAGTGACGGCACTTTTCGGTAAATGGTTTTTTGCGCAACAATTCGCATTCCTTCGGGTAAATATCGGTTTAATTTTTTCTGAATATCAATTTCCTGTCCGATTTCGGCTTCCAGGTCTAAGTATTCAGCCAGGCTGGCAACCCCCAGGCTCAACGGCGGACCAAAGGCAATCTTCGGTCTGGGAGTAAATCCCTGGGAATAAATAAGTGAAATGTCCGCTCTCCGGCAAACGCGATCGAACAAACGCACAATATCCAGATGGGAAATAAACCGGCTGAGCCCGGTCTTGGTGTACTGGATGCGAACTTTTTTCTTAACCGGCGACATGTTTGTTTTCCGGCGTTTAACACTGCGACCAAAAGAAAATGTGACCGGCTTCGCCGGCTCATTTGCCGTCGCAGAAACAGTCACCGGTTCTTTCTGCCGGGAGTCTTTTTTCGCCCGATCGCGATAGCAACTGACCAGTTTTTCAAATTCTTTCCTCTGCAAACCGCACCCGATACACACGTAGTCTTTACAATCCGGGCTGACCTGGTGCTCGTAAGCCTTCAGTTTCTCACGCTTTAAAAACTCCCGGGTAATTCCCATATCAATATGATCCCAGGGAAGCGGCACCGACAGCGAAATCGGACGCAGGA
>MVCZ01000153.1 GCA_002049825.1 Candidatus Zhuqueibacterota bacterium 4484_188 | reverse complement strand
TGATTAACTTCTTTCTGCGCCATTTCCAACAGTTTTTTTGCCCGATCCGGCATGCTCTTGGTCAGCATTTTGTAGCGGGTTTCATTATATATATAATCCTGCAGCGGAATCTTCGGCGCCTTGGAATCCAGCCGGAACGGATTGCGACCTGCTTTTTCCTCGTCGGGATTAAACCGAATCAACGGCCAATAGCCGGAATCGACTGCTAATTTCTGCTGGGTCATGCCGTATTTCATGTTAATGCCGTGTGCGATGCAGTGAGAATAGGCAATAATCAGGGAGGGTCCGTCGTATCTTTCCGCCTCGATAAATGCTTTCACCGTTTGCACATCGCTGGCACCCATGGCAACCCGGGCAACATACACATATCCGTAACTCAATGCCTGCATGGCAAGGTCTTTTTTGGGAATTGGCTTTCCGGCGGCGGCAAATTTCGCCACGCCGCCCAGCGGGGTCGCTTTGGACATCTGACCACCGGTGTTGGAATAGACCTCGGTGTCCAGCACCAGCACATTCACATTTTTCCCGGAAGCCAGCACGTGGTCCAGCCCGCCGTAACCGATATCGTACGCCCAACCGTCGCCACCAATGATCCACACGCTCTTCTTGACCAGAAAATCTGCCAGGCTCAGCAGCAGTTTGGCTTCCTGCGAATCGATTTTCTGCAATTTCTCTTTCAGCGCCTTTACCCGTTCCCGCTGGTCGTGGATACCAGTCTCATCAGACTGATCGGCATTCAGCAATTCCCGAACCAGGTTGCCGCCTAACTCGTTGTTCAATTTCTGCAGCAGTTCCTGGGCGTGTTCGGCTTGTTTGTCAATGGTTAAGCGGAACCCCAGACCGAATTCTGCATTGTCTTCAAAGAGCGAATTCGACCAGGCGGGTCCGCGTCCTTCGTGATTAAAAGTGTAAGGAGTGGTCGGCAGGTTTCCGCCGTAAATGGAAGAACAGCCGGTAGCGTTGGCAATAATCATCCGGTCGCCAAAAAGCTGGGTTGCCAGTTTAATATAAGGCGTTTCGCCGCAACCGGGGCAGGCACCGGAAAATTCAAACAGCGGCTGCAGGAACTGCGAACCCTTCACCGTGTCCACCTTCAGCAGTTTCCGATCGACTTCGGGCAGTTTCAGGAAGAACTCCCAGTTTTCCTTTTCCTGTTCGCGCAACGGAATCTGCGGTTTCATATTCAGCGCTTTCAGACCCACCTGTTCTTTGTTCTTCACCGGGCAGATTTCCACGCACAGTTCGCAGCCGGTGCAATCTTCCGGCGCCACCTGAATACTGTAAGCCGTATTTTCCGGCCATTCCTTTCCGCGGGCTTTGGTATGTTTAAAGGTAGGCGGCGCGTCCTGCAAATATTTTTCATCATAGGTTTTAATCCGAATCACCGCATGCGGACACACCAGCGCGCATTTCCCGCACTGGATACAAATATCCTCGTCCCACACCGGAATCTCCAGGGCAATATTCCGCTTTTCCCACTGGGTGGTTCCCGAAGGAAACGTTCCGTCTTCGCTGAAGGCACTGACCGGCAGTTCATCACCATGCCCGGCAATAATTTTTGCGGTCACTTTTTTAACATATTCAGGCGCCGCTTCCGGAACTGTAGGCGGAATTTCGATGCTGCTGGTCACTTTCTCCGGCACCGGAATTTCGTGCAGTTGCGCCAGTGTCTGATCAACCGCTTCAAAATTCTTCTTGACAATTTCTTCGCCCTTTTTGCCATAAGTTTTCTGAATTGCGTTCTTAATCGCCGCAATCGCCTCGTCGCGGGGCAGCACACCGGAAATAGCAAAAAAGCAGGTTTGCATGATAGTATTAATCCGGGCGCCCATGCCGGTTTTTTTCGCCACTTCATAGGCGTTAATCACGTAGAACTTGAGTTTCTTTTCAATAATATCCTGCTGCACCTTACGGGGAATTTTGTCCCACACTTCATCGGGACCGTAGGGAGCATTCAGCAGAAAGGTTGCACCCGGCACCGCGAAACGCAGCATATCATATTTTTCCAGGAAAACAAACTGGTGGCAGGCAATAAAATTAGCTTTGTCGATTAAATAGGTAGAATGAATAGGTTCTTTGCCGAACCGCAGGTGGGAAACCGTCACCGCGCCCGCTTTTTTCGAGTCGTAAACGAAATATCCCTGGGCATAAAAATCGGTGCCCTCCCCGATTATTTTAATCGAGTTCTTGTTTGCGCCAACGGTGCCGTCGGAACCCAATCCGTAGAACATGCCACGTACCACGTCTTCCGTTTCGGTAGAAAACGAGGAATCGTATTCGATGCTATTATGGGTTACATCGTCCAGAATACCCACCGTGAAATGATTTTTAGGTTTGTCTTTACTCATTTCATCGAAAATACCTTTAACCATCGCCGGGGTAAACTCTTTGGAGGATAAGCCGTAACGCCCGCTTAAAATACGGGGCATGGCAAAGGGCAGTTCGCCGTTGCTGTTGGCTTCATTCAACGCGGTAACAATATCTTCATACAGCGGTTCACCGGCGCTGCCCGGTTCTTTGGTGCGGTCTAATGCGGTAATGGTTTTCACCGTCTTCGGCAGAGCGGCAACAAAGTCTTTAATGGAAAACGGATGGTACAGACGCACTTTGACGATACCGACTTTTTCGCCGCGTTGCGAAAGATATTCGGCAGCTTCGTGGGCAGCCTCGCGCCTGGAAAAAAACATCCGGGTTTTGCGCGGTGCCGCGAATAAAAGGATTATCCGGCGACATCGCCCGTTTGCGGTGGGCAATCACCAGATCATCGTCAATCATTGCCCGCATGTCATCCATGGTCAATTGTTCGATTTTCTGCACTTCATGCGAGGAACGGAACCCATCGAAAAAGTGCACAAAAGGCACCCTGGATTCCAGCGTTGCCGCTTGGGAAATCAGCGCAAAATCCATGATTTCCTGGATGGAATTGGAAGCCAGCAGGGCAAAACCGGTTACCCGCGTCGCCATCACGTCGCTGTGATCGCCGAAAATGGAAAGCGCGTGAGTTGCCACCGTGCGCGCCGAAACATGAAAAACGGTCGAAGTCAGTTCCCCGGCAATTTTATGCATATTCGGAATCATGAGCAGTAAACCCTGTGAGGCGGTAAATGTTGTGGTCAGGGCACCACTCTGCAAAGCACCGTGCACTGCACCCGAAGCACCGCCTTCACTCTCCATTTCCATTACACTGGGAACCGAACCCCAAATATTTTTTTGACCCATTGCCGACCAGAGATCGGACCATTCGCCCATTGGCGAGGAAGGTGTGATCGGATATATCGCAATCACTTCATTGGTTTTGTGAGCAACGTAGGCAGCAGCTTCGTTACCGTCAATCGTCACTATCTTTCGCTGCATTTTTTTCTCCCTTCTATTTATTCAAATTATTTTAAGAGCAGATAAAAAAATTATCCCGGAAAATTCTCTTTTATTTTTCCCGTCAGCCATTCGGCTGATCGTTCGCTCAAAAAGCGCTGGAAGTTATCTATTCCAAACAAAAATTTCAAGGTAAAAAATATTAAAATCACAATATTTTTCCTGGAAAAACGCGGGTGCCGTTCCGGGTGGGATTCGAGACAAAAAATACCGGTTAATCTTCTAGACCGCTTTCACACACACTGGGCTGAAAGGTGGAAGCACCATAAATGTTGCTGTCGTCCCCCGACGCTTCAATTCACTACAGTGGATTTTGCAACAAACACTCCCCACCCAAGTCCTAAGCATCCGAAAATTCAATTCCTTCCTCTTTGATAAAAAAGGAGCAAGGGGAAGGGTTAAAGAAATTGATTTTTTAACAGCAACCAGTGAATGATGATTTACCGGAATAAACAGTTCTAACTTGAATTTGCAACGAATCCTTTTTACATTATCAATAACTTATTCCGGGCGATCTATAAAATAATGGGGTGTGGCGATGCGAATCCAAATGCCGAAACAGAAATTAATTTACCCGTTGCGGGAAGTTTGCCGCATGACCGGTCTTTCGGACAATCTGATTAAACGATGGGAAGTGGAATTCCCGCAAATAAAACCGGTACGCAACCGGGCAGCCAACCGCAATTACCTTTTAAAGGATGTAAAACTGATTTTTTATATTCGGGATCTTTTCTACGTTCATAAACTGAACTACGATGAAATTCGTGAAAAAGTGAAAAACTACAATCCTAACAAGGATTACGACAGCCCTTCCTATTTAAAATCGCTGCTTTCCGAAATCAAAATAGAGATCGAGGACATCCGCAAATTACTGGAAGAACCGAAGTAGCGGAAAAAATATAATTACACGAAGGTTACGGAAATTAGCGAAGCGGTTTCTGTAACTACAAACCGGCGTTCAGAAGCCCAACCTGGTTATTTCCTGAACAATCAAAAACTTCCAAATTTTCAAATATGAAATGAGTTGATTTCCACACCGCAGTTTATTAACTTTTGCTGCTTTCGGAGCGTGGCGCAGCCTGGATAGCGCACTACCTTGGGGTGGTAGGGGTCGCTGGTTCAAATCCAGTCGCTCCGACAGAAAAAGGGGAATCTAAAAACAGATTTCCCTTTTTTGATTTTTTTATAATTGAACAAAGCGGACAACAGCAAGACAATTTACCGCCGAATGAAAAAACAAACGGCAAAAATCTTACCGCAAATAGGGATTCTGATTCCCGCCTTTGAACCGAATTCTGCTCACCTGGCTGAACTTTTTACCCGGCTGCAATCGGTAATGGTTCAATTTGATTACCGGGTACTGGTAGTGGATGACGGTTCGCAGCCACCAATCGTTTTGCCGGAAAACATTGGGGATCGGGCGAAACTCATCCGCCATGCGCACAACCGGGGAAAAGGCGCGGCGCTGAAAAGCGGCTTCCGGTTTTTTTTAAACCGGAAAAACATCGATGTGATTATTACCCTGGATGCGGACTTGCAGCACCCGCCGGAAAAAATCCCGGATTTTTTGCGTTTGCACCAATCGGGTAAATACCGGTTAATCGGAGGCTACCGCTCGCGCAGCCCCCGGCAGATGCCGTTTCACCGCATCCTGAGCAACACCCTTACCTCCCTGATTATTTCGTTGCTCATTAACCAACCGGTGCGCGACAGCCAGTGCGGATTCCGGTTGATTGATACCAACCTTTTGCGCAAACTGCACCTCCGGGAAGAGCGGTTTCATCTGGAAAGCGAATTATTTGTCCGTGCCGGCTGGAAGAAATTTAAAATCGGTTTCGTGCCCATTTCCACCATTTATAATAATGAAAAAAGCTCTATTAAAAACGTATCGGACACCTTAAATTTTATCACCATGATTTTCAAATTATTGCGGGAGCGGGCAGCAACTTTATGTTTTCTTCTTTAAGACAGCAAATGGTGGAAAAATATGTGATCGGAGCCGGGGTAACCGACTGCAAGGTGATTGAAGCGATGCGGCGCGTGCCCCGTCACCTGTTTGTGGACGCTGCCCTGCAGTACCGGGCGTACAGCGGCACCAGCCTGCCTATTGGTTTTAAACAAACCATTTCGCATCCCACCACCGTGGCGCAGATGACCAGCGCACTGGAACTGCGCGGGACAGAAAAGGTGCTGGAAATCGGTACCGGCAGTGGTTACCAGGCGGCAGTGCTGGCAGAAATGGGGGTAAAAGTGTTCACCATTGAGGAATTCTGCTGATGCCCCTGGGCAGCGAACAGCAGCAATCATTAGTCAAGATTACCCGGCAGGAAAACGGTCAATTCCGGCAGGAAACACTCTCGGCAGCAAGCTTCGTCCCGCTGGTTAAGGACAAAGCCGGTGAATTGGCGGATTTGAAATAATACCCGGCTAAAATCCCGGCAACCGCCGATGGAGACGCTTCATCATGTCGGTTTGCCGGAATCGGTACGAACAGTACCGCTCCAGCACAGGAAAAACGGATTTTGAAAATTTAGGACAGCAATTCCATTTTAGAATGAAAAAGTGTAACTGTTATGAAAAAATAAGGGATCAAATGATAGAGATTTTAAAGCTGATCGGCATTACGTTTTTGCCATTTCTGGAATTGCGTGCCAGCATTCCCTACGGAATTATTACCGCTCACCTGCCCTGGTACTGGGTGGTTTTCATCTGCATCATCGCCAACATTATTATCGGGATTATCTATTTTTACCTGGTTGACTGGGTGTTCCGGTTGATTTTGCGCATCCCGTTGCTCAACTCGTTCTGGGAACGCAAAGTGGAAAAAACCCGGCGAAAGATTCACGCCGGGGTGGAAAAATACGGTGAATATTTCCTGATAATTTTTATTGGTATCCCCCTGCCCGGCAGCGGGGTATATTCCGGGGCTCTCGGTGCCTATTTACTGGGCATGTCCTTTCGTAAATTTATCATCGCCAATATATTCGGTGTGCTGATTGCAGCTACTGCGGTTACCATTGCCGTGCTCAGCGGCTCGGAAGCACTGAAATTTTTCTTTAAGCAAATGTAGGTGATTTGAAATTTTTGCCGACAATCCCACACAGGTCACATTTTGTTTTTCCCGGATTGTTTATTTTTTCATGGTAGTAAAAAACCAGAATCAAATGGCAGTTGAATCGTAAGCATTAAAACCCGGTTTTTGGTAACAAGATTCATCAAAATACAGCATTCAATCAGAGGGGGTCTGAAATGAAACACATCATTCTCACGCTTATCCTGTTTGTCTTTTGCGCCACGCTTTTCCCGCAGGAAGTTGTCCTGACCGGCAACCAACACTCGGTTATTCAGTACCAACTTCAGCAAACCATCAAACCGTTCAAGGGAATTGACGCACTTATGGTCAGTTTTGTAGTTCCCCGCGATTATACTTCACCAACCTATGTGCAAAAGGTTTCCAAGGTAAAATTTGATTTCAAACCGGCGCCGGGAGATCAGGAGCAAGAAACGGACAAATATGGGAATGTGGTGAAAAAATTTTACTGGGACAAACCTGCCGGGGACATTTCTGCCATTGTAGCTCTGCAAGCAGAGAACCGTGTACAATTGTTACCTTTGAACAGCAAAGCAGGTTTTCCCCCGCAAAACCTGCCCGCCGATGCAAAACTCTTACTGAAAGCAACCAGTCAGGTTCAGGCAGACAATGGGGCAATTCGCAAAAAGGCAAATGAGCTGACGGCAAATTCCCAATCAGAGTACCAGGCGGTGCAGGCGATTCTGCACTTTGTGGTAGACCAACTCCACTACGTGCTGGTTCCCGAACAATACGACGCACTCTACGCTTTCAAAAACGGGAAAGGGAATTGCCAGAACTACTCTCACCTTGCGGCGGCACTGTTGCGTGCGGTGGGAATTCCTGCCCGCATTGTCAACGGTATTACGCTGAAAAAAGCGTACGATGTTACGATTGGAAGTGCAGAATACAGTTTCGAGATGGCACAGGGCAGGCATTCCTGGATTGAAGTTTATTTCCCCGACCTGGGCTGGGTGCCGTTTGACCCGCAGCAAACCGAGTTTTTCATCAGCAACCGGTATCTGCGCATCGAGGTGGGTTTAGACAACGAAGAAACTGTGCAGGACGGGCTGGTGCGCTGGAGCCAGAGCAGCGGTAACGCCGATTTGGTGCCCGGGCTGGAAGAAGCAATCGAGTCGGATTTTATTTCGGACAAATTCAGCTTTCACAGCGAGAAGAAAATACCGGGACCCAGGAACCTGCTGCTGACCCCCCGTCTCATCGCTGCACAACCCATCGCCGCAGTGGTGCGACCGGAGGAACCCAAACCGGCACCGCAACCAACACCACACCCTACACCTAAACCACAGCCACAGCCAAAACCGATTGAACCGGTAGAACCGCAGCCTGCCCCGGAAATTCAGCCACAGCCGACTCCACCCACCGAGCCAATCCCGGAAAAACCGAAGTCACCGGAAATCGATTACACCAAACTTACCTACAACATACCCGTAGAGATAGGCAACCTGGATTTTCCGCGCAACTTCGATTTTCTCTACGCTCGCCTGATGGGTTCCAAAGCTTCGGCAAAGAAGAAAGAACTGCGGCGTAATTTCATGGTAGAAACCGCAGAATACGTCACCGGGCCACGGCGCTTCATCCAGACATTTATTCTGGACAAACCGGTGCTGCTAAAGAAAATCGGTCTGGCGATGCACAATTTTGGCGGAAATGGTCTCATCTGGCTGGAACTGATTGAGGACAATAACGGGCAACCCGGGAACACTGCGGCTACCAGCCGAAAGTATGCCACTAATCGGATTCGCACCCCCAAGGGCTACAACTGGATTGATTTTGATTTTTCTGCCGAAGGTTTGCTGCTAACTCCCGGTCGCTACTGGATTACCCTGAAGTATTCCGGCGCCCCCATTATGAACTGGTTTTACACCTACGGCAAACCGGTAGGACCGGTTGACGGTACGCGCAGTTTTACCGGCAGCGGCTGGGATAGAATACTGAATTACGAATTCAATTACCGGGTTGTCGGGAAAACAGCA
>MVCZ01000152.1 GCA_002049825.1 Candidatus Zhuqueibacterota bacterium 4484_188 | reverse complement strand
CGTTTAAAGAAAAAAGATCATTTTCTTACTACGTTATTTCATGAACCAAAAATATTTGTATTAGGGGATTCCCATGAGTTTAAGCGAATGGGAAAGGAATGGATGGCTGAAACCACATAGTACCAGCCGTGAAGAAGTACAAAATTTATTGAAAATCATTGAAAGAGATTTGCAGGACTGCCAGGTGGAAAATGTATCTGAAGACTGGCGTTTTGCCATTGCTTACAATGCGGCGCTGCAATGCTGTACCGTGGCGTTGTATTGCTCCGGATACAAGCCGGCTCGTGGGCAGAGCGAACACTACCGGGTTATACAAAGTTTGCCATTGACGCTCGGTAGCGATTATGAAGAACTGTACCATTATTTAAATGCCTGCCGGGCAAAACGAAACGTCAGTGATTACGATGCGGCAGGCACTATCTCAAAAGGAGAGGTTGCTGAGCTAATCAGCAGTGCTCGGGAATTGTATTCAGATTTACGAAAGTGGTTACAAAATCATTATCCTGCATATTTTTAATTTATTTCAGCGTGGAAAGACTCATAAAAAATGACCCAATTTGATCAAAAAGTGAATCAAGTATTTCCGGGTAAAGTGGTTCGCAAAGACCTGGTTCGTAAAGTGAAGGTTGGTGCCAATATTCCGGTTTATGTGCTGGAATATCTGTTGGGAAAATATTGCGCCACTGATGAAGAGATGGCGATTCAGGCGGGATTGTTAATCGTAAACGACATTATTTCCAAAAATGTAATCAATCCGGATGAAGCCAACAAAGCGAAAGCCTGGGTCAAAGAGCAGGGTGAATACACTTTTATTGACAAAGTAAAAGTTCGTTTGGTTGCCAGTGAAGATAAATACTGGGCTGAATTGATCAATTTTAACGATAATTACATACACATACCAAATCATTTTATAAGGACTTACGAAAGGCTGTTGGAAGGCGGTGTTTGGAGTGAAGTTAATCTCCAATATATGTATGATGAGGAGCAGCGAGGGCGGAAAAGTCCATTCTGGATTTCCGATCTGAAACCGATCCAGTTGGCTTCCTTTGATTTTGAAGAATACCAGTCCGGGCGGGAAAAGTTCACCACCGGGGAATGGATTGATTTCCTGATTACCTCAACCGGGTTGGAACCGGAACAATTTGCTGAAAGACAAAAGCTACTGCTGCTCATCCGATTAATTCCGATGGTTGAGACCAATTTTAATTTAGTTGAATTGGGTCCTCGCGGTACCGGTAAATCATTTGTTTACCGGGAAATTTCACCTTTTTCTATTTTAGTGTCCGGTGGTAAAACAACCGTAGCAAATTTGTTTTATAACATGGCGAGCAGGAAAGTGGGCCTTGTTGGTTTGTGGGATGTGGTTGCATTTGATGAAGTAGGTGGGATGGATTTACATGAAAAAGATGTTGTGGATATTCTCAAAGATTATATGGAATCCGGTTCTTTCAGCAGAGGAAGAGAAGAAATCACTGCGAATGCAAGTATGTGCTTTTTGGGCAACGTCAATCAACCCATTGATGTCCTGACCAAAACCAGCCACTTGTTTCAACCGTTGCCCGAAAAAATGACTGACCCTGCGCTTATCGATCGTTTCCATTATTATTTGCCAGGTTGGGAATTACCCAAAATGTCCAAGGAGTTGTTTACCAATCGTTACGGATTTGTGGTAGACTACTTGGCGGAAGCATTTCGTGAAACCCGCAGATCAAATTTCACAGAGAAAATGGATTTCTATTTTTCGCTGGGAGATCATTTGAATGCCAGGGATGCTAAAGCGGTCCGTAAAACGGTTTCCGGTTTGGTCAAGCTAATCCATCCCGATGGGCAGGTGACCAAGGATGAGATGCGAACCTATTTACAAATTGCATTGGAGGGCCGTCGCCGGGTGAAAGAGCAGCTAAAAAAATGCTTTCATTTGAGTATTCACACACCAGCTTTTCTTTTATCGATAATGAAACCAGGGAGGAATTGTTCGTAGGAGTTCCCGAAGAGGGAGGTAGAGACCTGATTTCACCCGATCCGCTTTCACCCGGAAGCGTCTACTCGATTTTCGTGGAAACTACCGGTGCCCCGGGATTATTCAGAATCGAGGTCGGTATCTCGGCAGGTACCGGCAAGCTTCATCAATCCGGCGGTATGCAAAAACTTATGAAAGAATCATTGAATCGGGCATTCATCTATTTGAAAAGTCATAAAGTAGAATTTGGAATCGGTCGGGAAGTTGATATTACTGACTTTCATGTTGAGTGTGTGAATTTACTTGGTTCCAACATCGATGCACCGATGGGTGTTGCTTTTTTTGTAGCATTATATTCCGCGGTTCGGAAAAAGCCCATTAAGGCTGCGACAATCATCCTGGGTGATCTGACTATTCAGGGAAATATTAAAGCCCTGCCCTCTGTCCAGGAAGTTTTGCAAATTGGAATGGATAACGGAGCTCGCCGAGCCTGTATTCCCATAGAAAATAAACGTCATTTTCTTGAAGTCCCTGCAGACATTGTCGAGCAGGTCGATCCAATCTTCTACAGCGAACCGATGATTGCAGCGCAGAAAGGGTTGGAGTGAGTTGATCCGGTTAAAAAACAGCATAATTCTTTCTCTTCGATTTTGCAACATTAGACGTGCGGAGGTGCGTGGGAGTCGAACCCACCTTTCGGTGTTTACACCGAAACGCGCGGCTTTGAAGGCCGGGGGAGACACCGGTCCCCATCCACCTCCCGAAATGCTGCGTAAAATATAGGTATTTTATTTGCAGCAAGTCAACCGGCAAAACAGACCGCCGGATAAAATATGAAAAAATACCCCGACCGAAGAAACAGTCGGGGCAATTCGGGGGTATGCAAAAAAGCTGATTACCTTCGCTCGGCTAACGGCACGTATTTTTGCTGAGGCAAAACATTTTTGTATGCCGGACGAATAATTCGTTTCCCGTTAATCAGTTCTTCCACCCGGTGTGCCGACCAGCCCACGATGCGTGCCATGGCAAACAACGGCGTGTAAATTTCCCGCGGGAAGCCCAACAGGTCGTAAACGAATCCGGAGAAGAAATCGACATTAGGCGAAATTACTTTGTCCGAATTCTTTACCCGCTGGAAAATTCCCGGTGTTAGTTTTTCAACCTTCAGGTAGAGATCAAATTCATCCGACCGTCCTTTGACTGCGGCTAATTCGCGGGCTTTTTCTTTCAGAATCACTGCCCGGGGGTCCGATTTGGTATAAACCGCGTGTCCCATTCCGTAAACCAGCCCTGCTCGATCATGCGCTTCCTTTCTTAAAATTTTCTCAAGATAGTGAGCGACTTCGTCTTCATCTTTCCAGTCTTTAACATTTTCACGAATATTTTTCATCATATCCATAACGAAAGAATTTGCTGCACCGTGCAGTGGTCCCTTAAGTGACCCAACCGCGGCGGCAATGGCGGAGTAGGTGTCGGTTTGGCTGGAAGAAACCACGTGTGACGCAGCATTTGCAGAAAATTTTCACCACAGCACAAATCCGGGTGCGGCGGGTGCACAAACAGTGACTCTCCGAATAATTTGTGCCGCATCGCCTGGTAAGAATAGGCGATGATAATGGGAAATTTGGCAATCAGTCCCAGGCACTGGCGAATTACATTGGGGATGGAAATGTCGTCCGGTGCGGGGTCGGTACCGTAGAGCACCAGGGTTACCCGCTGCAATTTATTCATAACGCTGGGACTGGGAAATTGCAGAATAGAGGTTTCATTCAGTCCCGGCGGAAGCGAGATCAGCGGCTTGAGATATTCCCGGAAATCGTTGAGTTCTTTTTCGTTGGGCAGTTTTCCGAACATCAGCAAGTAAATGACTTCGGGAAAACCGAGTCGTTTTTCTTGCTGAATACCGCTCACCAGATCGTGAATGTTAATACCGCGATAGTATAATTCGCCTTCGATGGGTACCACTTCTTCGTCGACGATTTTAAAACCGATAACGCTGGAAATCCGGGTCAGTCCCACCAGCACACCCGAGCCGTCTTCGTTGCGTAACCCGCGCTTCACCGAATACCGGGTGTACAAATCGCGACTGATGGTGGCTCGTTCTAAAAGTTGATTCGCTGCATAATCAAGAAAATCCTGGCTCATACGCTTTTCCTTCTTTTTATGAGTTTCCGTTCTGCAAGGTTTGTGATATGATTATCGAAAAACACCTGTTCATCCGTCCTCTGCACCCGGATATGTGATTTATTATTCCGGTTTAACTGAATTTTCTCAGTGGAAAAACCGGACTTTCTGCCGTGCCAAAGAAGCCGATTGTGTCCGAATGTTTCGTTCACTGCCCATGCCGTGCAAAGGTAACACCACGGAAAAATTATTCAAAGAGAAAATATTTTCAAAGACCGGGTGCCTGGTACGGTTTTTTTAACTAAAAGTAGTGTGATTGCCTGCTAATGGAAAAATACCTGTGCAAAATGTGTAACGAATTCAAAAAACAGATGCGATATTTAAATAAATAATTCATTTGTATCCTATGGCGCCGGGATTTTATTTTTACCCGTTAAAAATCAGGGAGTCACAAATGAAACGGTTGTTCTTAATCGGTTTGCTCTTTTGGGTGTTAGTGAATGTAACTTACGGGACGGAAACCCATCTTTTTCCGCGCACACCGGCACCTTCGCCTGACGGCAAACAAATTGCCTTCTCTTTCCAGGGAGACATCTGGTTGGTTGGAGCAGATGGCGGTACGGCGCAGCGTTTAACTGCGAATCCCGCTTACGATTACCTGCCGAAGTGGTCGCCCGATGGTAAGCAGATTGCTTTTTCCTCGGACCGCTATGGGAATGATGACGTGTTTGTTATCTCGTTGAACGGAGGGGTGGTGAAACGGTTAACCTATTTTTCTTCACCGGACCGGGTGTGGCAGTGGCTGCCCGGCAGGGATGAGATCCTGTTCTCTTCCCGGCGTAATTTTTACTACCACCGCTTGCCGGTAACCTACCGGGTGAACCTGACAGGAGGTACACCGTTTGCCCTGCTGGATGAGTATGCCGATCAAACAAAGGTGTCGCGGGATGGTCGGTATATGCTTTTTATAAAAGGAAGAGCCGATGTGTACCGCAAACATTACCGCGGCAGCAGCAACTGCGATATCTTTCGCTACGATTTCAAAGAGAAAACGTACCGGAAACTAACCGAATTCGACGGACAGGATATGTTTCCGCTCTGGTCACCGGACGGCGGCACCATCTATTTTGCCAGCGAGAAGGACGGCACAATGAACCTGTACCGGATGGATTCCGACGGTGCGAATAAAAAGCAGCTTACTTTTTTTGAAGACGACGGTATTCGCTACCCGGAAATTTCCGCCGACGGCAGCCTGATTGCTTTTGAGCGAGGATTTGATATTTACCGGTACCAGGTAAGTTTAGGCAAAGCGACTCCTCTCCGAATTGACCTGCCGCTGGATTTTGTCAGTAATCCGGTTTATTATAAAAATTACACTGGCAGTGCCACGGAAATGTCGGTCAGTCCCGATGGCAGGCAAGTGGCATTTGTGGTTCGCGGTGAACTATTGGTCACTTCGCAGAACAGCCGTTTTCTGAACCAGGTGACCCGAACCGCAGCGCGGGAAACCGAACCGGTGTGGGCGCCCAATGGCGACAGCCTGGTTTTTGTTTCCGACCGGGAAGGCAGCAAGGACCTGTACCTGGTAACCAGTGGCGATCCACAGCAGAAATTATTGAGCCGCACGACCCGGTTCAAAACCAAAAAATTAGTGGGAAGTCGCGCCGAGGAACACTCGCCGCGCTTTTCGCCGGACGGAAAAAAATTGTCCTTCGTGCGGGGAAAAGGAAACCTGATTATCCGGGATTTAAAAACGGGCAAAGAAAAAACAGTTCTGAAAGGCTGGAGTGAGCCGGATTACGCCTGGTCACCGGACAGCCGCTGGATTGCTTATTCGGTGGAAGATAACGAATTCAACTCGGACGTTTTCCTGTTGAATCTAAAATCGGGGACGGTGTTTAACCTGTCACAGCACCCCGACTACGATCTTTCGCCCCGCTGGTCTGCGGATGGAAAACGGCTGGCTTTTATTTCCAAACGTATCGGGGATAATTACGACATCTGGATGGTTTTCCTGCGCCGGGCGGATGATGAGAAAACCGATGCCGAGTGGGAAGAATTTTTTGACACCGCCAAAGAGAAGAAGAAAAAGAAAAAATCTGACAGCCTGCTGGTGCAGATTGATCAGCCGGAAAAGTTGTTTGAACGTTTGCATCGGGTTACTTCGCTGCCCGGCGAAGAGTCTGATTTTGACTGGTCGCCGAACGGGCAGTTCATCGTATTTAACAGCAATTCTTCCGGGAAAAGCGACCTCTGGAAAGTGAAATGGAATGGGAAGGATTTGAAACAGCTTACTCCGAATTTTCATGGTACCGATTGGAAAAAAATGCGTCAGAAATATTTACCCGTTGCTGAAAACGTTTTCACACTGCGCGATTTTAACGATGTAGTTCGGTTAATGATTGGTGAGTTAAATGCGTCGCACCTGGGGATTTCTTCACCCCGTTCTCCCAATGCAGTGAGTAGCGGCATGCTGGGTCTGCGCTACGACGAGTCGTTTAAGGGACCCGCTTTGAAAATCAGCGAGGTGATTCCCGAAGGTCCCTGCGACCGGGTGAAACAACCGGCAAAAGCCGGGGAGGTGTTACTGGCGGTAGATGGGGTTCCTCTTGAAAACGAAAGTAACCTGTACCAGTTGCTGGAAAACAAAGTCGGCCAGCCGGTGGAACTATTGTTAGGCGGTAAAAAAGGCGACAGTCAATACCGCCGTTCCATTGTGGTGAGACCGGTGAATTACGGCAGGTTTGTTTCGCTGGAATACGACCGCTGGCGGAAAGAGAAATCCGACCTGGTGCACCGGCTTTCGGATAACCGGCTGGGTTACATCCACATCCGGGCAATGGTCGAAGAAAGCCTGGAACGTTTCGAAATGGAATTGTACGCTGAAGCGCATGGCAAGGACGGACTGGTGATTGATGTGCGGAATAACGGCGGCGGCTGGACGACTGATTACCTGTTAAATATGCTCATGATTAAAGACCATGCGGTGACCATTCCGCGGGATGGCGGCAAGGGGTACCCCCAGGGGCGTCGTCCGCTTTATGCCTGGACAAAACCAATCATCGTGTTGTGCAATGAGTATTCTTACTCCAATGCGGAAATATTTTCCCACGCCATCAAAACGCTAAAGCGGGGAAAAGTAGTTGGGAAACCCACCGGTGGTTTGGTCATCAGCACCGGTTCCATTCGGCTGATTGACGGTTCTTCGTTCCGGGTGCCTTTTCGTGGTTGGTATGTGAAAGGAAGCAACGTAAATATGGAGCATCATGGCGCGGTGCCGGATATTATCGTGGAAGACCAGCCGGGCGATGTAGCGGCACATAAGGACCGCCAGTTGGAGGCAGCGGTGCAGACGCTCCTGAAAGAATTGTAAAATGAAAGGACTGCCGGGCGCTTGCCGGTAGCTACCGGGGTTTATCCCCGGTGAGAATGTTTGAAGGCAGTGGGTGTTTTTCAACGCGGTAAAACCGGGTTGTCTACCGTTAGTTTTACAGCCGGTAGAACCTCGCCGGTCAATTTACATTTTCATAATCTTCACCAACATTTCCCGGAAATTACAGTAAATTAAATATTATTTTGAATTAACGGGAAGGGTTCTTATATTTGGCGGTTTTTAAACCCCTAGTAGCGGGAATATCTTTTATAAAAGGAGGATGTATTTAAATGACTGAAGAAGTTAAACAGGAAAAACCAAATCCTGAGGAAGAACCCCAGGTCGCTCCGGTAGAAGAAGTACAAGCGGCGGAAAAGGCTGAGAGTGATGAACCGTTTAAACCGGGACAGGTGTTCAAATTGGATGAACTCCCGGACGATACCGACGAAGAGAAAGAGCTTGATCCCCAGTTGGTAAAGTTGTACGACCAGAGTTTCGAACAGATGCGCGAAGGCGATATTATTAAGGGAACTGTGGTTGCGATTACCAAATCCGATGTGGTGATTGACGTGGGTTTTAAATCGGAGGGAATGGTACCCAAGGAAGAATTTTCCGACCTTGACGAAATCAAAGTCGGGGACGAAGTAGAAGTTTTCCTGGAAACTTCCGAAGATGTTGATGG
>MVCZ01000151.1 GCA_002049825.1 Candidatus Zhuqueibacterota bacterium 4484_188 | reverse complement strand
ACAATAGGCAATGCGAAACTCACAATTTTATTTCTGTACCAACAGATGAAGAGTGGTAAACAGAATATACCGAATGGAACAATCCTTCCTTACGATATAATGAAAGATACCTGGTAAACAAAAAGAAAAGTTGTGAAAATCGGTAAAATTTCGGCGAGAATGCACGGCTTCGGCAGGAAGACAGGCAGGCATGGGATAGCAACCGTGGTTGTGGGTGGTTGCCCGGAAACAACTTTTCCGGGTAAAATGAAATCTTTTCCCTACACACCAGCACCATTTATGGCGCTTTCGTCTTTCAGACGAGCGGTTTACCGCCCGGCGGTTATTGTCACCACCGCCAGGTACCGGAATTAAGATCGGTTACCGGGGCAAAATGCGACCGACTAACAGGAGTAGTAGCCGGTAAAAAGAAATGATTATTAACTTGACATTTTTATTGTTCTCTTACCGACTAACAGGAGTAGTAGCCGGTAAAAAGAAATGATTATTAACTTGACATTTTTAAAAAACTTCATGCTGAAAATCAAGGAGGCAAAATGTCTGACCTTTCCACTCACTATCTTGGAATGAAACTGAAGAACCCGGTTATCATCAGCAGCAGCACGTTGGTGCAGAATATTGAAGGAGTCAGGGAAGCTGCCCAGTCCGGGGCGGGGGCGGTCGTGCTGCGTTCCCTGTTTGAAGAACTGGTTCGGGAAGAAAGCGAAGCACACGGCCCACAAATGTGGAGTTCCCATCCTGAAGAGTACGGTTACATGATGGCGGAATTGCAGTTGCAATACGGTCCGCGTAACTATCTTGAGTTAATAAAAAAAGCGAAATCCGAAGTTGACATTCCCATCATCGCCAGCATTAACTGCACCACACCCAAATGGTGGATAAACTATGCGCAACAAATCGAAGCTGCCGGTGCCGATGCTATCGAATTAAATATCTCGCTGATGCCCATCGATCCGGCAAAAACCTCCCGGGATGTGGAGCAGGAATTTCTGACCGTGATGAAAGCCGCCCGGGAAAATATTAACATTCCCATTGCGGTCAAGTTGGGACCTCATTTTACCTCGCTCAGTCGTTTTGCCAACGAAATTTGCGGTTCGGGCATTGATGCACTGGTGCTGTTCAATCGATTTTATCAATTCGATATCGATATTAAAGAGAAAAAAATCGTGGGGGCAAATTGGTACAGCTCACCGCACGAGATGAGCCGGTCACTGCGCTGGATTTCTGTGCTCTATAAACGGGTCAACTGCGATTTGGCAGCGAATACCGGCATTCACGATGGTGCCGATGTAATCAAGCAAATTCTTGCCGGAGCCCAGGTGGTGGAAATTTGCTCCACTATTTACCTGAACGGTTTTGGCAAAGTAAAAGAAATCCTGGATGAACTTTCCGACTGGATGAAAAGCAACCACTACGCCTCCCTGGATGATTTCCGGGGACAGTTGAGCCTGAGCCGGCAGAAAGATTCGGAAGCCTACGAACGGCTGCAGTACATCAAGGCACTAACCGGTATCGAGAAAAAATAGCATTTTCTTTCATTTGTGTGAACTCGTTCCCGCATTACTACTTGCCAAAATCCTTGAAATGATAGATGCTCCGGGAAGGGTAAATTGTATTCCCTGGAGTTTCTTTTAATAATAGATTCAGCATAATTTACCGGGGAACGTTCTCCGTAAGGAAACGGCTCCTACCGCTCTGTAATGCAAGCATTAGCACCGGAGCTTTTCCATTTTCCGCTGAAAGCGGTAGAGGCTATTTTTTAAACCGAAAACCGGCAACCGCCTGCCAGCCGGACAAAGAAATATTTTGCCCAACCAGGTTATCTTTCAGGTAACCGATCTTTACATAGAGCGCCCTATTGGTGCTGAGGTCGTACTGCAGTTTCAGGTGCGCCCGGTTTTCGTTTTCCAGGGGATAAAAAAGCAAGTTCAGATTGGGGTGATCTTTCAAAGAGAAACGATTGTCCGAAAAATTGATCAGGAAAAAGAGCGACCATTTGCTGCTGAGCATTTTTCCGAATAAAAAACTGAGTCGTTGGGTGTAGGAAGGTGACAGCGTTTGTTCGGAAACGTGCCATAAAAGATGATAGTCCAGGTTCAACAGAATCTTCCGGCGATACTCCAGGCTGACAGTTGGTCCGCGCTGCACCCCGTCCGAAGTTCCCCGATTTTCCTGCAGTTGCTGGTCTTCAATCGAGAACCAGAGCAGGTAAACCCCGGCGCTGCCTCTCAGGTATTTGGAAAAGCGGTGAATTAGCTGTACCCGGATAACCGGCGCATTAAGGCGATTGTTGCTCCGGTTGGCAAACTCCCGACGATAATAACTAAAGTGCATCAGGAACAGGTTACCGGGGAAAAGTTGCCGGTTCAAATTGACAAATGCCGAATACATTTTCAGGGTAAGGTCTGCCGGCAGATTATGATAGGTGTACTGCCTGACTTCACCGCCGGCACTCCAGCGCCACCGGCGGAAATCCCGCTCAAAACGTCCTGACGCCAACATCTTAACACTGCTCATCGATTCGGTAAAACTGTACAACTCCGGTTTGAACCGAAGCCGCAAAAAAGCAAGCCGATTTAGTGTTTTATACCGAATTTGCACCGATCCGTCAAGCCGGGCGAGCAAGTTGCCGGTGTTTTCCAGGCGGATGGTCTCCGTTTGATAGGTACCGACTTCGCTGCTTAATTTCCAGTGAAGCGTTGTAGCGGCTGTTGCCCGGTAAATCGCAGTCAGCAAAAGAAAAATGAATAATATTTTCGGGAGGAGTAATCGGTTAGTCATAGTGCTGCACATCGCTAATTTCTCTGCTGACAGGTGAGCTGATATTCTTCCGCAAGTAAGATTCCGGAGTTGCGGATTCCCGGTTCGTTCCGGGTCAATGCTTTTTCCCGCCCGATTTCTGCAAAATAATCCGGTGAATCTCTTCTAACTTTTTTTCGGCAATTCTAAGTAATTTAATCTGGTCTTCCCGGGAACGCACAACCTGAACCGAGTCGAGCGGCGAAGCCCAATTTTCAGCGGGGAAAAGCTGCCCGTGGAAATCCAGTTGATTCAGTAAAACCAGCGAAGCGTGGATTTGTTGTTCCATTCTGTTAGCCATTTGCTCGGTAAAATTCTCGCTGGTTGCCGCTCGCGCCCCACCCGACGAACTGATGGACTGCGCCATAAGCCCGAAATCGCTATGGTCTTCGGTTTCGTCAACAAAATCGCGGGCTTTTTCTTCTAAGATAGCAATTGTTTCCAACTCGTCCCTGAACTGCCTGATTTTGCGCAAATGTTCTTCGACATCTTTCTGCGCATTTTTCAAATAATCTGCAAAAATCGCTCTTTCGGTGCTGTCTTTTGCCGTCTCCAGGCGAATGGTAAGCAAGGTGTGCAGGTTGAATCCCAGGCTTTTGAGCGGTGGGGAGAGGGCAAGGCGTTTTTCGCTGAGTCGTAAAATACGTTGCTCCACCAGCTTTTGCAACGAATCTATTTTTGCAGCGTAAAGCGCATCTAATTTCTGTTCCAGCCGGTTCAGTTGTTTCCTTTTTTCCGAAATTTGCCTGTTCAACTCCTCGATTTCCCGGGTTAGCGAGAGCGCCGTTGCCATTTGACCTTGTATTCGCTCCCGGCGGGGATTTGATTCCGCTTTTTCCCGGTCAATTCTGTTCGCCAGCTCCTGTAACCGGCTTTGCAGGGAATCCCGGAAAAGAACTACTTTCTGCAGACCGGATTTTAACGCAGCGTGTTCATCCTGCAATTCGGGCAAAGTCTGCCCGGAAATGCTGTTCCAAACGCCGAACATTAAGATAACCAAAATAATCTTTTTCATTTCAGGAGTCCGAATTTTTCTAATTTATAATACAGTGCGCTGGTGCGAATCCCTAACAGTTTGGCAGCGCGGTTTTTTACCCCGTTCGCTTTTTGCAAGGCGTCAATAATCAGGTTTTTCTCGAAAGCGTACAATGCTTCGTCCAGGGGAAGCGAGTCGAGCGAAGCTGCCGGCGAAAATTCACCTCCCAGGAACTGAGCGACCGTTGCCGCATCGATTTCCGCTTCGGTCGAGATGACCACCAGCCGTTCTACCACGTTCTCCAATTCCCGGATGTTGCCCGGCCAGGAATAATTCATCAGTAATTGCATTCCCTCCCGGGAAATATACCGTTTTAGCCGGGGGTAGCGGCGATTGGTTCCGCTTAAGAAATGATTGACCAGCAGGGGGATATCTTCCCGGCGCTGGCGCAGGGACGGCAATTTTATGGGAATCACGCTGATTCGATAATACAAATCCTCCCGAAAACGTCCCCGGCTGATTTGCTCCTGCAGGTTGCGGTTGGTGGCGGCAATTATCCGCACATCCACGCTGATGGTTTCTTCGCCGCCCACCCGCTCGAATTCTTTTTCCTGTAAAGCCCGCAGCAGTTTAACCTGCATGTTGGGCGAAACATCACCGATTTCGTCCAGAAAAAGTGTGCCGCCGTCTGCCAGTTCAAAACGCCCTTTCTTGCGCCTGATTGCCCCGGTGAACGCACCTTTTTCATGCCCGAACAGTTCGCTTTCCAGCAGGTTGTCGTTTAAAGCGGCGCAATTAATCCGAATGAAAGGTTTGTCCGCCCGGGGACTCTTGCGGTGAATAGCGCGGGCAACCAGTTCCTTGCCGGTGCCGCTTTCGCCTTCGATTAAAATGGTGCTGTCTTCCGCGGCAACCCGATCAATCAGTGCAAAAACCCGTTTCATCGGTTCCGATTCCCCGATGATATCAGAAAAAGGCGCGTTCAGGTCGTTCTGCAAAAGCAGATTCTCTTCTTTCAGTTGGTTAATCTTTTGTGTCTGCTGAATTTTCTCGGCAACCTTTTTCACCCGGATGCGCAGCTCTTCCGCCGAAAATGGTTTGGTAATAAAATCCGCCGCACCCACCTGCATGGCTTTGACCGCCACTTCTACCGTGCCAAAGGCGGAAATCATGAGCACTTCGCTTTCCGGTCGGAAATTTTTTATTCGCTGCAGCAATTCCATACCGTCGATTGGTTGCATTTTGAGATCAGTAATTACCAAAGCGGTTGCTTTCTTCTGAAAATCCTTCCAGGGGTTTTTGTTGTCTATCTCATTTCTCCGCCGGTTACAATTATTGCAGCAAGTACGCCGGCAGCGGGTAAAATATCCGGTCCATTCCCGGTGCGTAAATTCTAAGCAAAATAGGACCGTTATCGGAGTAGGTTTGCCAATACAATTCTTTAAGCGGCGTCAGATCGAACTGCACGTTTCCGGTAAGCAGTGCTTCGCAGGAATCATTGTTGGCATTGTGTGAAAGGAAAATATCCGCTTGCACCGGTTTCGATTTTGAGAAACCTCGCCAGCCATACAGAAAAAAACGGTGCTCTTTGCATCCGCCGCTAAATTGCACGGTTAATTCCAGCCGGTCGCCGTGAATTCGGGCGTCAGTGATGTTTACCGGATCCCGGTATTGCGGGTCGGTTGCGTAATCAATCATGGTAATCGATTTTCCGGCTTGGGAATATAAATCGAAAATCCCGGTTTTATCGGTGCTGCAACCGGTGAACAACAGAAGTGTGGTTGAAATCAGGTAAAATAATGATTTCATGGTAAATACCTTTCTGATTGTTGCCCGTTATTTCTTTTAAAGTTATACGCTTTGCCCGGTGTTACTTGTTTCCTTCTTTTCATCCCAAAATTTTTTGGTGCTGAAAAAGGGATCGAAAATCCGGCTGATATGCTGCGGGTCTATTCCCGGTCCGGTATCGGACACCTGCACAGTTTTCTGATGCCGGTTGTCGGAAGCGCTCACGACAATCTCTCCGCCGGTTTTCATGGTCTCCAGGCTGTTTCCGATTAAGTTAAGCAAAACTTGCCGGAAATGGTTGGGATCGAACCGGATTTTCTGATCCCCGGTTTTGTTCTGCAGGATAATCTTTTTCTTCGTCAACTGATCTCTGAATAACATTTTTAATTCTTCAACCTGCCGGCTGACTACCACCCATTCCGGCTGAGCCGGCTGCGGACGGCTGTAATTCAAATAGGCGCTGATTAATTCCTTCAGGGCGGAAATTTCCTTCAGAATTTTTTCGATGTAGGCGGTGGAATGATTCGCGCTTTGCATGTCTTCCTTCACCAGGCCGGCGAGCAATTCAATCCCGCCTAACGGATTGCGAATTTCATGGGCAATCTGCGCCAGCATTTTTTCTTTTTCCCGCTGGTTACGCGCCAGCCCCTGCCGCATGTTGTCCAGTGCCGCGGCTAAAATACGGAGCTCTCCCCTGATGTTTTCCGGCATCGATGCCGAAAAATCTCCCTCGCCCAGTTTTTTACTAAAACCGACCAGCCGTTCAATTGGCCTGGAAAGGGTACCGGCAAGCAGCCAGCCGGCAAAAATAGTCAGCAAAACGCCGCCCAATCCGATTCCCCAAAAAATTACCGACAACCGGTCGACCTTTGCCAGTCGCGCCGCATTTTCCTGCACACCGATAAAGTAATTTTGGTTAATCCGGTAAAATCCCCACAAATACCACAACCCGTCCCTTCCTTTAAACGGTATTGAAGTGATGCAATCGCCAACTTCCAGGTCATAGATTTCCCGCTGGTTCAGCAACAGCGCCGG
>MVCZ01000150.1 GCA_002049825.1 Candidatus Zhuqueibacterota bacterium 4484_188 | reverse complement strand
CGTTTCTACCCAGGCAAAAGCGTTCTTGTGGTTTATGATTCTTTCTTTTCCTCTTCCGATTCCGAAGCCTTCGCAGCATCTTCTGCCGGCGTTTCGGTCTCTTCAGTCTCAGGCGTTTCGGCTGTTTCGGTTTCAGGCACTTCGGTTGTTTCCGCTTCAGGTACTTCCTTTTTTTCTGCGTCAGGTGCGGGTGCTTCGGGTCCAGTCTCCGAAGGAGTTTCTTCGCTCGCAGCGGTTTCCGGCTCGGTTGTCCCGGCAACTTCTGTTTCGGTACTAACCGCTTCTTCAGCCGGTGCCGCTTCTTCGCTCACCGCTTCGGCTTCCGGTTCTTCCGGCTTCGCCTCTGCTTTTTGCTGCTGAGCTTTCAGCGCTTCCAAACGACGTGCTTTCTCTAATTGTAAAACTTCCCATTTCTTCATCTCTTCTTCTATTTGCTCTTCGGGAAGTCCTTTTTTCTGAAGATCAAACCTCAGCACAATTCCCTTGCGGCTGAGCAGGTTTTTTACGGTAGGTGTGGGAATCGCACCAACACCCAGCCAGTAAAATGCCCGGTCTTCTTTAATTTCCACCGTTGCCGGATCTGTTAGCGGATTGTAATATCCTAATTCTTCGATAAATCTTCCGTCACGGGGGGAACGCGAATCTGCCGCAACAACGCGGTAAAACGGTCGCTTTTTCCGTCCCATTCTGCGCAACCTTAATTTAACTGCCAAACTATACCTCCATTTTTTTACTTATATTTTATACGAAATATTTTTCCCGAATATTCGGAAACGGGTTACATTTTTTATTTTTTTTGAACCGCTTCTCTGAGAGAGCCGGTCAATGCTTTTCCTTTTTAAAACGGCATGGAGCCCGGTAACGGCATTCCCCGGAATTTTCCGCGTTTCATTTTCTTAAACATCTTGCGCATGTCGTCAAACTGGCGCAGCAGTTGGTTCACATCCTGCACCCGGTTGCCGCTGCCCAGGGCAATCCTGCGGCGGCGGCTGCCGTTAATAATCTGCGGGCGACGCCGCTCTTCCGGGGTCATCGAGTTGATAATTGCTTCTACTTTCACGAAAGCGCTGTCGTCCATCGGCACGTTTTTAAGCTGTTTGCCAATGCCGGGAATCATCCCTAAAATCTGGTCCAGCGGGCCCATTTTTTTTATCTGCTGAAGCTGGCTGTAAAAATCCTCCAGGGTAAATTCTGCCCGGCGCAGCTTCTTCTCTAATTTTTCCGCTTCTTTCTGGTCGACTGCTTCCTGGGCTTTTTCCACCAGGCTGACCACATCGCCCATTCCCAAAATCCGGGACGCCAGCCGGTCGGGATGAAACGGTTCAATGGCATCGGCTTTTTCGCCGCTGCTGATGAACTTAATCGGTCGGTTGGTGACCGAACGAATTGACAGGGCAGCACCGCCGCGGGCATCGCCGTCCATTTTGGTCAGCACCACACCATCGAAATCCAGGCGCTCCATAAACCGGCTGGCGGCATTCACCGCATCCTGTCCGGTCATGCCGTCGGCAACAAACAGAATTTCCCGCGGTTTCAGTTCGGATTTAATGCGCACCAATTCCTGCATCATCTCTTCGTCGATGTGCAGGCGTCCGGCGGTGTCCAAAATCAGCACGTCGCAGCCCTGGCGCCGGGCGGCACCCACCGCGTTGCGGCAGATTTGCACTGCGTCCCCGGATTCTTCGGCGTACACCGGAATCTTCAGACTTTTTCCCAACACCTGCAACTGCTGGATTGCCGCCGGGCGATAAATATCGGCAGCCACCATCATGGGATGGCGCCCTTTTTTACGCAGGTGATTCGCCAGTTTGGCGGCAAAGGTGGTTTTACCTGAACCCTGCAACCCGGAGAGCATGACCACTGCCGGCGGAATTCCACCCAATTTAATCTCCGCCTGCGTCTGCCCCATCAGACGGACCAACTCGTCATGCACAATTTTTACAATTTGCTGACCGGGTGTGACACTGCGGACAACCTCCTCGCCAACCGCCTTCTCCTGAACTGACCGGATAAATTCCTTGGCAACCTTATAATTCACATCCGCTTCAAGCAGTGCCCGACGAATTTCCTTTAGAGAATCCGCAATATTCTTTTCAGTAAGCTTCCCCTGTCCCCGCAGCTTTTTCAGCGTCGTTTCCAGCTTCGCCGTCAGATCTTCAAACATTTTCCTGTCAGCCGTCCCGCTTCAATGATACCACCTAATTTAATCAGCTTATATAAAGCTGAAAAATTTAAATAAAAGAATATATTATTGCAAGTTATTTTTTGGATTTGCTATTCATAAATGCCTGCATTACTTGTTGTCGGATGGTAACAAATTTTGCCCTTCCCCTCACCGCACCAAAAGTTAAGCATTACCCTACCACAGAACAATTGAATTTCCTTTCTCCGGCACCACAACCTCCCGGCAGAGTTCCCGCTGCAGAATCTGTTCCCGCATCCACTCCAGTGCCGGTTGCTCGCCGTGGCAGAGAATTGTTTTGCCCGGTTTCATCTTACCAATCATTTTCAGCAGTTCTTCCCGGTGGGCGTGCGCTGAGAAATAAAATGTTTCCAGGGAACAGAGGATTTCCTCCACGCCGAATATTTCCATTATTTTTTCCGTTTTGCGCTGCCGCAGCGATCCGCCCGGCGTTTCCGGATCTGCCCAGCCGACAAAGGCAATCCCGTTGCGGCGCTCCGTAAGAAAACCGGCGGCAATTTCGTAGGAAAGCGTATTCGGCAACATCATTCCGGAGGTAGCTAAGATAATCGAGGGTCGCCGGTACCTTTTTCCCCGCAAGGTATCGTAAGTAATTGTTCGCAGAAGTCTGGCATCGTAATCAGGATAAATCTTGTGCAGTAACCGGTCATAGATTTTGTTGATGGCAATCCCAAAACCGGTAAGATAGACCGGAACTGCCGGTAATTTATTCCGTCGAATCAGGCGGTGTAGCAGCATCATAACCTCCTGGGTGCGACCCAGGGCAAACACCGGATGCGGGATATTTTGCTCCTTTCATAATGAACTGCGCCGAGGATTTGGTATTACCGGTGTAAAATATTTTTCTGCCACGGTAGTTGATCTCCACCCCCGCCGACCCCAGGATGTGCCCGGCATCCCAAAAACGAATCTCGATTTGACTCTCCTGAAAACCGTGAATTTTAAACGGGAAATTGTAATCGAATGATTGAAACAAAAAGAGAATGTTTTCCACTTCCGAAGCGGAAAATAGTGGCGAGAGTTTTACTTTTTCTTCTGCCGCCTGGCGCTGCCGCACCCGGATATAGTGAAACAACAGCACCTCGCTCAGGGCAGCCGTTGCCGGGGTCATGTACACCCGGGCGTGGGGAAAATAGCGAATGGCAACCGGAAGCGAACCCAGATGGTCCAGGTGGGCGTGGGAAATAATTATCGCATTTACCGGCTGATCCTGAATCCGTTCGTAGTCCGGAATCGCTGCTTCACCCTGGTCGCCGGGGTCTAAACCGGCATCCAGCAAAATTCCCCAATCATCCAGCCGCAGATAATGTGCCGAGGCGCCGATACGATTTGTATCTCCCAGGGGAATGTACTCAATAGCCATTTTCTGTTTCTCCGTGTTTGCACTCCCGCTTATTATCACAGACGGGTTCAGGGGAATTCGGTTTCCGGCGCAAGGGAATTACCGCAACTAATTTAAGCCGAAAAACCACCTGAAAAAAGCAACGACTCAGTTCAATTGTTCACCATCAATTGCTTTTTTATGCTTTTTGCGGATTGAATCGTAGCAAAAAAAATTCCTCGTCCCGGCTATTGAAACTTTCCGCTGAATTTCTTAATTTACTATATAGCGAAACACAGGAGGTGTGTTATGTTGTCCAACCTGAAACTTACCGTGCTTTCCGAAAACCGGGTGGTGAATCCGAAACTGATTGCCGAACAGGGATTGTCTGTTTTGGTAGAAACACCCAACGGGAATGTGTTGTTCGATACCGGTCAGACACATTCCCTGCTGCACAATGCCGAACAATTGGGAATTGACCTTTCTACCATTAAACGCGTTTTTCTGAGCCATGGACATTTCGACATGACCGGCGGATTACGATTTCTGCTTCAGCAGGTACACCCGTTGGAAGTGGTGTGCCATCCCAACCTGTTCAATAAGAAATATAAAGTGGTCGACCAGGAACGAGTGGAAATCGGCGTTCCCTGGGAAAAGCGAGATTTGGAAGCGCAGGGCGCTAATTTTATCCTCAAAACCCGCCCGATGGAACTGCTACCGGATGTATGGATTTCCGGAGAAATTCCCCGCTTAACCGATTACGAATATATTGAAGAAACCTACCAGGAACGGATTTTAGAAAGTTACATCCACGATGAGCTGCACGACGATATGTCCCTGATTATCAAAACCACTAAAGGGTTAATTGTGCTGATGGGCTGTGGTCATTCCGGACCGATTAACACACTGAAACATGCCATGCGCATCATGGGCGAGAACAGACTTCATGCGGTGGTTGGCGGCATGCACCTGCACCACGCACCGGATGATAAAATCGACAAAATTGTCAAAAATCTGCGGAAACTGAACCCCGATTACCTCATTCCGCTGCACTGCTGCGGATTTCGCACCATCAACCGGTTGTTCAATTTGTTTAAAGAGCGAGTCTTGCTGTTCAATGTAGGAGACAGTTTCGTTTTTCAAGATGAAAAATAAACACTCCTTTGCCGGCATTTGACAGGAAACTCCAATCTGTTCAAATAGCTTTTCAGTTCACGGCATTTTTATCATTTTTCAGACACCAGCAAACCGGCTCCACGGTTTAGGGAAATTCTACGGATATTTTTGAAACCCGCCGTTTTCAGCCAATCGCGGATTTCCACAGCGCTGTAGGCATTGCCTTTTTCTGTATTCACCAACATATTCACGGCAAAGAGCGCAGCATCTAACGGGGCGGTTTTTGCCCGGTTTAGCATGAAATCCCGCACAATAATGGTCGCGCCCGGAAGCGCTGCCCGGAAAACACGCTTCAGCAGATCAATGTTTTCCCGGGGGCTGAAAATATGCAGGATACTGGAAATCAAAACCGCATCGTAGTCGCTGCCGGGCTGATCGACCAATAAATCCCCGGCTCGGAAATGCAGCCGTGCCTTTGCCGAAGATCGGTCAAAAAATTCCCGGGCGATCGGCTCCACCTCCGGACGGTCGAACACCGTAGCGTACAAACCGGGATATTTTTCGGCGAATCCAATAGCAAACAAACCGGGACCACCGCCCAAATCAAGCAGGTGCCGGCAGCCTTCCAGCGAAACGGCTGCCAATAACCCCGGCAAACTCAGTTTTTCTCCCTGCGCCATGGCTAAAATATAATTTCGCAAGTTTGCCTGCCAGTCAATTTCACCCGGTTCGGTTACCGGCTTTCCGGTCTTCAGCACCCGGTCGAGCTGCGCCCAGCGCTGCATCAGTCGCCACTGGTGCAACAGACGCTGTTTAAACAGCGGATAATCGGGATTCAGAAAAAATTCGCGGTGCTTTTCTGCAATGCGGTACTCGTCCCCCTGCTTCTCCAAATACCCCAGAGAGGTCAGCGCATTCAGCATAATCTCCGTTCCACGATTTGTCCAGCCCAGTTTTTCCCCAATCCAGTCTGCACGAACACAGTCCACATCAATCAGAAAATCGAATAACCCGGTACTTACCGCAGTAAGAATCACTGACGACTGGCGGTACCCCGACGTTTCTTTGATTATCTTGTTTTTTAAATTTGTCATAGTTGTCTCCTTTTGAAAAGCTACAATTTGTTCCAATTTCAGTCAAGCATTTCTTTTGGCTGTTAAATGGTTCAAGTTTCAGGATTCAAAGGTTGAGGGTTTTTGAGCTTTTTACAGACAAATCAAAATCCAGCGGAATTTTATGATCGTTGCGGAAATTAACAAAACGCTTTCTGTAACGAAGTCGTTTAGGAGGTCACCGCCTTTATTTTTCCAAAATACCAGGATCCAGAAACCATACGTTAATCCGAGAATACTGCCGATAAATATTTTTTGCAATGGGATTCCGCATTTATTACCTTGATCATGGAAAAACACTTAGACGTCGCATGAATAAAACCGGCAGCACAAAAAACACCCTGGAAGTTTATTTAAAGGGAAAAACCTGGAAGTTTATTTAAAGGGAAAAACCATTTTTTCCAGCCGGGGAAAATGGTTAACGCCGCTCATGGAACTGGACGGTTTTCTGCAAACCTGCCGGTGCAATCCGGCAGAGCTAACGGTGCAGGACAAAATTGTCGGACAGGCAGCCGCCTTGCTACTCAAGCGCCTTCGCATTGGCTACGTTAAAGCACACATCATGAGCCGACCGGCAAAGGAAACGCTGGAAAGGAACATGATTTCCCACGACTTCGATCTGCTG
>MVCZ01000149.1 GCA_002049825.1 Candidatus Zhuqueibacterota bacterium 4484_188 | reverse complement strand
CGGAGGATAAATCATGGAACAACCGATAATAAAACGACTCTCGTTTTTAGACCGTTTTTTAACGCTGTGGATTTTTCTGGCAATGTTTGTCGGAATATTTTCCGGCTACTTGTTTCCCGGCATTGTCGATTTCTGGCACCATTTCCAGGTAGGAACCACCAATATTCCCATCGCCATTGGACTGATCCTGATGATGTATCCGCCGCTGGCAAAGGTGAAATATGAAGAATTGGGCAGGGTGTTTCGCAACTGGCGGATATTGGGACTATCGCTTATTCAAAACTGGATTATTGGTCCGGTGCTGATGTTTTTTCTGGCTATCATTTTTTTACAGGGTTACCCGGAATATATGTACGGTTTAATCATGATCGGGCTGGCGCGCTGTATTGCCATGGTAATCGTCTGGAACGAACTGGCAAAAGGAGACTCAGAGTATGCTGCCGGATTAGTGGCGTTTAACTCCATTTTCCAGGTGTTTTTCTATTCCGTTTACGCTTATGTATTCATCACCATTTTGCCAACCTGGTTCGGTTTAAGGGGAACTACCGTGGAGGTCACCATCGGTCAGATTGCCAGGAGCGTTTTCATTTACCTGGGCATTCCCTTCATCGCCGGCATCATTACCCGCTTCACCCTTATTCATTTCAAAAATAAAGAATGGTACCACTTCATTGTTCAGTTGCCGCTGGACGTGGTGCGGATTGCCATTCCGCTGCTCCTTTATTTTGTTTTCATGTTTTTAATTACCTTTTACATGAGCAAAAAAGCCGGCGCAGATTATTCCAAGTCTGCCACGCTTTCCTTCACCGCTGCCAGCAATAATTTTGAACTCGCAATTGCCGTAGCGGTCGCAGTGTTCGGGATAAATTCGGGTGAAGCATTCGCCGCGGTGATTGGTCCGCTGGTGGAGGTGCCGGTACTGATTAGCCTGGTGAACGTGGCGCTGTGGTTCCGCAAAAAATATTTTACTCAGGAATCGGAAGCGGCGGTTGCCGGCGCGGAAATAAACAGATAAAGAATTGCCCGTTGGTGAAAGAAGAGAGAATGCCTTTTTCTTCCGCCCACGAAACACACGAAAGACACGAAAAGAGTTTGAGAAAAAACAGAATTAAATAGCTATTGGCTGTTTGCTTTTGGCTAAAAAAATGTTGATTTTTGCGGCATTACAAAAGTTTTAATTCTTGTTTCGTGCATTTTGTGTGTTTTGTGGGCAAATAAAAAGCAAAACTTGCAGGAAGAAAAACGATTTAATTCACAAAAGGAGGAATTCTTATGGCGTCGCTGTTGAAAAAATACCAGCCGGAAAGTTTTGAAGCGCTGGGGCGACTGGCGAATACAACCATGAAAGATGGTGCGCTTTCTTACCGCTTCCTTCGGTCGGCTTATTGGCGATGTGGGGATGCCGGGAAATGTTCTCGTTGCAGCAATATTCATTTTGGTGGGACTCTACCTCATGGACCTGCTGCCGATTTCCTGGAGCGGTTTTGGTCTTCACCCGGAAAAAAGCAAAGGCTGGAGCGGTGCGTTTTTGCTGGGATTAATTTTCGGTGTCAGCCTGGGACCCTGCACCTTTGCCTACATGGCGCCGGTGCTGGGTCTGGTTATCAGTCTGGCGGCGAACAGTTGGCTGAAACCGATACTGCTGGTCTTTGCTTTTGGCATCGGTCATTGCACGGTCATTGTTGGAGCAGGTACCTTAACCCGAACCGTGCAGAAATACCTGCGCTGGACATCTGAGTCAAAAACCACCACATATCTGAAACGGGGTGCCGGTGCGCTGGTGCTCTTTGGCGGCGCCTATTTTATTTTCACTACATTTTAAAAACGGGGAAGTTTAAATGTACCAGTTGTCCAAAACATTTAAAGCGTTGTGCGATGCACATCGCTTGCAAATTCTGCATCTTCTGATGCAGCGGGAATTGTTTGTCTGCGAAATCTCGCGCCTGGTGCAATTGTCAAATTCAACAGTATCACAGCACCTGTCCATTCTGCGGGAAGCCGGTTTTATTAACTATGAAAAAGAGGGACGGTGGGTGAAATACCGGATCAACCGCCATTCTGCCAATCCTTACGCCGTGCAATTACAAAAATTGCTCCGGCAGTGGCTCAAAAGCGAGCAAAAATTGCAGGTAAACTTTTCACTTTTGGAAGAAACACATCCGGGAGTGAAGTGCTGAATGTTCCTTTAGAAAATCGAAATGGTGGTTTTAGTGAAACAGATAGAAATAATTTTTTGCCGAAACATTTAGTTAATTGCCGAAATATAATATTTACTTGATATTTGTGATTGGTTTAACGATATTAATTTTAGTATATGTTGGCGTAAGGAGAAATAAAAATAGGATGTTCATGTAATGCAGCACCAAGAGCATTTAAAATTATCGTTGCCGGTCAGGAGCGGATTATTTGGGGATTGGATCAGATCGTCTTTTCTACCATTATTTCATTTCCTACCAGTGAGCAGGCAGCGGCTGAACAATTGTGGCAAGGAGTTCGTCTTATGAATGAGGCTCCCTTAGAGGAAGAGGAAGTATTCAAAAAAGCGCTCCTGCCGATTTACCTGCAGAGTAAAAGATCTTATGAAAAGTATGAGGAAGATAAAAAGAAGTAAAATGAATCATTGAATCCTGATGAAACGGTTTCTTTAATAAAATTTGCAAAATGTCAACAAGAGGGCAGTATTATGAAAATGTTAGAAGATTTGTTAAAAGACGATGTCTATTACGTGACGCCGGCTTGCAAAGAAGAGAAACAGAAAAAGTTGTTGCGGGATGGATTTGCCCGTGCCGGGGTTGCCATGAATAGCAATTGGAAACCGGTCTCTATTTCTTTCAAAAATACCGATCAGGCAATAAATGATATTCAAAAAGCATTGGAGGAGAGTGAATAATGGCTGGTTCGTATATGGGAATTCCGCGGGAAGAAATTCCCTGGTTTCCCGTTATCGAGGAAGATTTATGTACTGCCTGCGGGAACTGCCTGGAATTTTGCAGTAACGGGGTTTTCTCGCTCGATGATGTGGTAGTGAAAGTTGTTCAACCATATAATTGTGTAGTGGGCTGTGATATTTGTGCGAAAGACTGCCCTACAGAAGCAATACAGTTTCCCGAAAAGAAAGCATTGGTGCCGAAGCTGCGTCAACTGAGGGAAAAATATTCCCACTCGAATTTGTATAAACGGCAAAAAGTAGAATCGTGACCATCTCTAAAAAACAGTATTAAAATGACATGTATTGAACGATTCACATTTATTTGCAATACAATCGGGATTAAAAATAGCTTTTTATTTTTTATTTGCCCGATTTGTAAAACTACATCCAAAAGGGTATTTCCTCACCACAGATATTCTTTCCGAGAGGAAGATCGCCTAACATCGAATGCAGGGGTGTTTACGTTCCACTTCCTCAGGGCACCTCCGCTGGTCAGACGGGTTTCGTGTCAGTTAAAATTAATTATCTGATAACAAAAAACAGAACGGAGATTAAAATGGAAAAGAAGTTAAACCGAAAAGAATTTTTCAAGGAAGGTGCTAAATACGCTGCCGGTGTATCAGCAGGTTTAATGGGAATTCAGTTGCTGGGAACCAAAGAAGCTTTGGCGGACACCAAATATACCTGGCCACTACCATACACTCCACTCGATCCTGAAGCGGTGAGAATATTAGGTCACGATAGCTTCTGGGGTGGATATGCCTGCGCTTATGGTGCATTCAATGCGATAATCGAGGCGTTGAGAAACGCGATTGGCGCCCCGTATACTGAACTTCCTACTGAAATCATGATTTATGGTCATGGCGGAGGTGTCGGTTGGGGAACAATTTGTGGCGCGTTGAATGGCGCTTCAGCCGCAATCTCGTTGGTCTGCACCAAACCAGATACTGATATTTTAGTGAATGAATTGATTGGCTGGTATACCCAGACCCTGTTCCCATCGGATATCAGTAATCAATACGCGGTGAATCATACTTTCACAGTAAATAATTACGACCAAGTGCTTCCCCAGAATGAAAGCGGTTCTCCCCTGTGTCATGTTTCAGTCTCCGAGTGGTGTCAACACGCAAATTATAAAGTGCACGATCTGGAAAGGAAAGAGCGTTGTGCACGACTTGCCGGCGATGTGGCGGCTTATGCCGTTCAAATATTGAATGATCATTATAATGGGCAGTTTACGCCAACCTATGTTCCCCCGGCATCTATTGCGACTTGTTTAGCGTGTCATGGTCAAAGTATGTTAGATAATGTGGGAGCTAAAATGGAGTGTATGCAGTGTCATGGCGATCCTCACCAGACAGCAATCGGTGATATTCCCCAACCGATTCCGGCACATTTTACGGTTAAGCAAAACTACCCTAACCCGTTCAATCCCAGTACTACTATTGAATTCACCTTACCGAGGAGTCAGCCCGTAACGCTGGAGATTTATAATCTGAACGGACAGCACATTAAAACGCTGATAAATCACAAGGGTTTATCTGCCGGTAATCACCGCATCCAATGGGATGGAAAGGATCGATTTGGAAAGCCGGTCAGTTCCGGGATGTATTATTACCGGGTAAAGGCGGGTAAATTTAATCAGACAAAAACCATGATGTTAGTGCGATAGAAATGCCAGGTGTGTTGGAGTAAAATTGTAAAAGCAAGAATGAATTCGGAACTTCTATGGAGCCAGGGATTGCGTATTTTAATCCCGGCTCCATTGTTTCTATAGTTTATTAAATGAGATTTAAACAGAATTAGAGCAAACATACTACGAAAGTTTAAACTTTCAGTTGAGGAATTCGTTGGGAAACAGCAATGAAAATACAAATTGTTAGCCCGGAAAAAGATGCGGTTTTCCAGACAGTTCTGCGGTCTGTTCTTCTGGCAATTCACGAATTGCAAATCGATGCTACTGTGGATGAGATCACCAAGTTAGAAGAAGTGACCGGATTTCCGGTAACGACGTATCCGGCGGTTTACATCGATAGCAAACTTCAATGCGAGGGGCACAGTTTGACCCTGACAGATGCCAAACACTTTATTCGCAAAGCCTTGCAGATGAAAAATGGGGATCAAAATGAGTGAGAACAAATCATCTCAGGATGGCAAGAAAGTGCTGATTCTCCGAAGCAACAAATGTCGGAAGAGTGATGCAATCGTTAACTTTCTGGAAAGAGAACAAATACCGCACCGGGTAAAAATTTTAGACAAGGACCCGGAAGCGCAAAATTTAGCGCAAGAATTTCATATTCAGGCGTCGCCGGGGATTATTATCAACAATCAGTCAGTCAATCCGTACAATTTGGTTGAAAGGTGCCAGGTAAAAGACCGGGAAAACACCAAACGACTTTTTCGGAGATTGCTTGCTGAGGAGGATTAGCAAATGCTTGAGCTTCAGGATGTGCAATTGAGTAAAAACGGAAAACTCATTTTAGATCACGTCGATTTACAGATTCATTCCGGGGAAATTCAAAGCATTCTTGGGCGAAACGGTACCGGTAAAACCACCCTGGCGTATGCCATTATGGGGTTGCCGGAATATCAAATAGATGGAGGGAAAATTTTACTCGACAGAAAAGCGATTCACCGCAAAAGGATGGCTGAACGCGCCAAAATGGGCATTACCCTGGCGTGGCAGGAACCGGCACGCTTCGAAGGGCTGACTGTTCTGGAGTACCTGAAGTTAGGTCAGCGTGGCAAAACAGCCGCACTAAAGCCGGCGGAATGCCTGGAGCAGGTAGGTCTTGATCCGCTGAAATACCTGCGCCGGGCGGTGGACGACACCCTGAGCGGCGGCGAACGGAAACGAATTGAATTAGCCAGCGT
>MVCZ01000148.1 GCA_002049825.1 Candidatus Zhuqueibacterota bacterium 4484_188 | reverse complement strand
TCGATGCGGTGCCCCACTTCGCCGGTTAAATTAATTCCGCTTTCATCATTTAATTCCAGCATTAAGGTTGGCTGGCTTCCCACAAAATCCCCGTCGAAGAAATCCGGGACATCCTTAAAAGCAACCTGTATTTCCGGTCCGTTACGGTCGTTTCCGCCTTCTTGCGAACCGTTAAACAGAAGCGTATCCACGTAACCGCCGGCATCGGTTTGCTCGCTCCAGGCGTAAATACTCAATCGACCGGTTCGGTCATTTTTGTATTTAATCGATTTCGGGACAATAAACTTACTGTGTAATTCGCCGTTGGTAACCGAAACCAGTCCCTTAAAAATCGTCCCGCCGGGATAGACATAGTGCAAATTGATATTGCTAATATTGGTATACATGCTATCCACTGCATCGAAAGCGTGCACTACGGCGTACCCGTTGAAATTATCCCGAATGTTTCCCTGGGCATCGGTGATAACAGCGGTAATGGTAACCGTGGAAAGCGCCTTCAGGGTGTCCGGTTCCACACTTTCAACTTTAACAATATATTCCGGGTCTGCCAGGCGCATAGTGGGGTCTCCGTAGAGATGGTATTTCTGGTAATTAGTCGACGTCTGCATTGCCAGAAACAGCGCATCGCCCAGCCTCCTGCTTGGTAAATTACCTTGCCCGATATGGAAAAGATGTTTATAAAAGTTCTTTGCCAGTACGGTGTTAGAATACACGAAAACCGGACGAGATGCGGAAAGCACCGAGATTCCCCCGATATCGTGCAGCCAGAGCAGCTCCTCGCTCATGGACAACCGGGTGGCATCGTCGAACTTACCCCAGGTACAGGTGGCGGCAACCCACAGGGGCCAGCGTCCCACGTTGTGAATTTTGGGCAAATCGCGCGTGCGGTTAATTACCGATTCGTGCGCCCAGGTCTCCGGATTGCCGTGACCAAAATAACTAATCAACAGCGTTCCCCGGTTAATCTGGTTTACCAGGTCTTCGGTGGCTTTGGGCTTCCAGCGCCCCAACCCGCCGGCAACCTGTTCGTAATCGTGCAGGTAAATTTTCCTGCGGTTGAACTTTTTGGGAATATAATTCCGGTCAATTTCTTCGGTTGGCTTCAAGTGCCAGGAAAGTTCTTTGTTGGAACCTGCGCTCCCGTTCTGATCGTCCGAAACCAGTGTTACATGCATCTGCCACTCATTTTTATCGGGATCGATGAGAAAAGAAGTGGAGTAAGCCAATAATTTGTTCTTGTAGGTTTCTATTTCATCCAGACTATTCACCGGCAAGCGACCCATGGGCACCCAGGGTTTAATACTGTTTAAATACCCGTCGAAACCGAAATCCACATAAAAATTATCCGCTTCGCGACTGTCCACCTCCCCCTTGTTAAATATCTCGAAAGGCGGAACAAAATTGGGGAATTCGGTAAGTTGAATTCTACGATAATCATAATGACCGTCGCCAAGCAGCAGTACGTATTTCAGGGTATCGCTCCAATTCTCAAAGGCATACTTCAAAAAATCGCGCAGGGCGGTTACATCCCGTACGGAAGATGAAAATTCCAGAAACACATCGCTCAGTCGCACCCTTTCGGTCTCCAGGGGGTTGGGAACTTGGGTTTCACGCAAATGTTCCAGAAATTCCGCTGCGTCATAAAATTCGTCTGTGGTAATGATTAGATATTCTGCTTTGCGGGAGGGATCGCGCAGATTGGGATGATTTTCAATCTCTTCAATTTTAGTAATATCTTTAATGGCATGATATTCCACCGGCACATTGTTACCAATCAGCTTGCGGAAGTGCAGGAAATTATTTTCGGCAATAAACGGACGCTGCAGAATGACTTCGAAATAATCGAGAAAAGCCTCGCAACCATCAAGATTCCCGGTGTAATCTATTTTCAATTCGTTCGAGCCGCCTTTTACAGCGAACAGTTCATCCTTGGTCACGATTTTACTCGTGCTATTATTGGAAGACAATGGTGCGTTGGGATAAGTATCGAATACCACCTGATCATTTATTACGCCCTTGAAGAAATATTGGTAGGGTTCGTTATCACCGTAAAAACTTCCCGAACCGCCTTTGAACCGAAACAAGAGCTTGGTTTTGCCATTGGCAAGGTTCTGCGGTAAGGAAAAGGCAATGGTCTTACTCTCACGAGCACCGCTCATTCGTTCCCAGTACCAGTCAGTGCCCGATGCCAGGATATTATAGTGGTCCTCCTCAAAATGATAAAAATCGGTAAAAGTGGAGGGCAGGTCCGGATTTGGTAGTTGCGGCGAGGGAATAACCTGTATCCGCTTGCCCGGCTGATCATTGTAAGTAAACAGGTAGTAATTGGTATCGTCATAAGGATACATCATCCGGTGCAAAACCTGCGAAGTAGAAGCTTTGTCTACCGGATGCCCGTAATAGTCCCAGTTGTAAACACCGACCGATTCGTTGAATTTCCAGCCGCCTACGCCTTTGCCGTAAAAAACAATCCGGTCGTTGGCATCCATAACTCCGTTCCCGTTCTTGTCATCAATTCGCACGGCAATTTCATTCAGGTCCGAAGGACGGGGTTCGTTCACATCGTAAGGAAGGGCAAATCCACCGTAATTATAGATGTGCACACCCGACAACTGAATTTCACCGATATTTACGATCCCGGGGAACCCGGCGCATTTTTCCCCGAATAAAAAGCTCGCTCTGGGGCAAAACATCAACGCCGCTTCTGGTTTCCGATTCCATCACCGAAAGCGAATAACGAAGCGTTGCTCCCCTGGGAATGGCTAACTCGGATTGAACCGCAGGCAGTGCCGGTTTTCCCGGTTGACGGTCTATTACGCCATCGGTAATCCGGAATAGAATGTAGTCGTTCCCCTCAAAAGTAACCACCGATTGATCTAATCCTTCCAAGCGGTACTCAATCACAACCGAAGTAGCGGTTTTATTTAATACCTGAATTCCGGCAAATAACAGGTAGGGTACAAAAAACAGAAAAAGAAATAATAATTTGTTCATCAAATGGCTCCGCAAATTTTTATTTAAACAGATTCACGCTGTATATTTGTTCCAATCAAACTGCTTTTCTGAAAATTTCTTATTTATTACATACACTACAACAAATGCGCGCCTGTTCGTTTATCAATGTTGACACTACAACAAATGCGCGCCTGTTCGTTTATCAATGTTGAATATAACAGAATTATCTAAGAAAGGGCAAATGCAAAATTAAGTACTATTTGGTTGCTGGTCATTTGCCTGCGGCGTTATTTGGCTTCCTGTCTGCCGCCAGGCAGGCGCCGTCATTTCGCTACGCTGTCATTGGTCATTGGTTGCTGGTTGATTACTACTCCACAGCTACTGCCACTTTTTACCGGCATCCTGTCCTGAGCGCCTGCCTGCGCCGAGGCTTCGGCAGGCAGGCCTGCCTGGCTTGCACCGGCAGACAGGGAGTCGAAGGGCTGCCATCCGGCTTCAAATCATTCTACAACCTTTGCTTCACCCAGTTCTCCAAACCCCCGGCTACAATAAGTTCCTGTGCTGCGGCACCGATGGCGCTCACCGGGAACTGTTTCCCATCTACCTTTATCAGCGCCCGGGAAAAATCAATGCGTGCAACGAAACCGGTTCTGATGCTCAGCTTCTCTTCACCGAACTTTTCTTTCAAATCCCGCACCAGTTCCGGCGCTTCCAGGGTGAGGAAACCATTATTCAGCGCATTTCGTTTGTAAGTTTCGCTAAAGGAACCGGCAAGCACCAGTTTCAGACCGCGGTATTTTAAAGCAGTGGCAGCCTGTTCGCGGGAACTGCCGGTACCGAAATTAAATCCGCCCACCAGGATGTCACCCTTTTTTACCAGTTTGCCGAATTCGGGATCGTAGTTTTCCATCACCACCGCTGCCTGTTGTTCCGGGGTGAAGTCGTCCTGGTAGGTGTATTTTCCGGGATAAACGCCGTCGGTATTCATATTGTCTTTCGGGCAAAAAATAATTTCTCCGCTGATGGTTTGGGGAAACCCGGGAATGATTTCGATTTTCCGGGATGGGCGAGCGGGAAGTTCATTTTCCATAAACCTGCCCAATGGCAGGGTCGCCTGCCATTCGCCGGGATAGGTAATTTTACCGGCAATTGCCGAAGCAGCCACCACCGCCGGAGATGCAAGGTAAGCTTCCGCGTTTTTCGAACCCATTCTTCCCTTAAAATTCCGGTTGGTGGCGGAAATCCCCACCTCGCCGTCTTTCAGCAGCCCGGCGCCCAATCCGATGCAGGGACCACAACCGGGCGGGAGGGGAATAGCGCCGGCGTTTAGTAGGGTTTGCCAGTCACCGCGTTGTTCCGCTTGCTGCTGAACCTCGCTACTTGCCGCCGCAATGTAAAACTCCACCCCGGGTGCAACTTTTTTCCCGCGCACAATTTTTGCCGCTTCGGCGATATCTTCTACCCGGCTGTTCACGCAGGAAACCAGGTAAGCTTTCTGAATCCGAATGTTTTGCTTGTCCAGTTCAGCAACGGGCGTCATGGTTTTCACCGTGTTCGGTCCGGAGACGCATGGCTGAACGCTGCTCAAATCTAACGTGATGGTTTTATGGTAATAAGCATCCGGGTCGTGAGAGAGGTGTTTCATTTCCCGTTCGAGTTCCGCAATCCGCTGCGGATTGATCCGCGGATGTGTTCCGTTGCCGTCGGCATCCGAGGGAACACCAGCCAGTCCTCTCTGCGCGATGAAATCCGACCGGGCTTTCAGCCAGGCAATAGTTCTATCATCAACCGGGAAAACGCCGGCGAGCGCCCCCCACTCGGTGCTCATGTTGGCAATGCTCAGCCGCTGGTCGATGCTCAGACTGTGCACGCCCTCGCCACCGAATTCCACCGCGTGGTTCAACACCTCATCGTGATTAAAAAAACCGCACAGGGCAATGATTACATCTTTACCGGTTACCCCGGATGCTAAAGTGCCTTTCAGTTCCACCCGGGCGACCGGAGGCACCTGCCACCAGGTTTGTCCGGTTGCCCACAGTGCAGCGGCATCGGTACGCACTACCGGGGTTCCCAGACACCCCAGTCCGCCATACATATTGGAATGGCTGTCCGAAGCAACCACCACCATTCCCGGCCAGGCGTAGCCTTCTTCGCACATGATCTGGTGCCCGATTCCGCGACCTGCCGGGTAAAAATCAATCCCCATTTCTTTGGCAAATTTTTCTATCCTGGCGTATTTTGCCAGGTTCTTTTCACTCTGGTCCTGCACGTTGTGGTCCAGGGCAAAAACCGGTTGGCGTGGGTTGGCAATCTTTTTAGCGCCGGTGCTTTTAAACTTGGGAATCACGGCGCCGGTGTTGTCGTGGGTCATCACGTGGGCAGGACGCAGCGAAATAAAATCCCCGCTGTGAATTTCCTGGTTTTTCGCAATGTTCAGGGCAAATCGTTGGGCAATCTTTTCAATCAGGTTCTGTGCCATTCTGTTTCTCCGGATTAAGTATCGGTTCCAAAATTTTTCAGGCAGGAAATTACGGGGAAATAGGGAAGGGCGCAAATTTATAGTGAAATAATCGGAGTGGTGTGAGGAAGACAAAATACAATAATGAGATTGCAGATATTTCAGGAATTCCACCTTGCGAAATTTCCGTCCTCAATGAAATCATGCGAGCCGACTACCGTCGGCGGAAACTCCACTTCCGGTTGCTTTTGATCTATAATGATTTTCCGGTGAACACCGTAAATTGATTTCCTTTGCCACTAAGGTAAAATGACATAACGGTACTCTGCTAATCAGGGAATAAAGAATAATGAACCGTCTGTTGTGTCTACAATGTTTCTTAACCAACAAAGACCGCTGAAGCGGTTACCAATAAAGGGATGAGTATTGTGGTCACCTTGCTGAAGCAAGGTGTTGTTACAATTTCAGATTGAGACAACACCCGGATTTATCCGGGTGAACAGGCAAAGATGAGGCATTTTGTAACCGTTTCAACGGTTTTGACCAACATGGGTAGAATGAGTCATCAAATTATACTTTAGCGGAGCAAAGCGGATAATCATTTAATCTATTTCCCGAATTTTATGAATCAAAAATAAAAAAGGACTTTCTCCGTGATGGAAAAAGCCCCTTCAATGTTAGAAAACTGTTGCGAAATTTACCGGTTCAGCAGTTCATCCCGTTTCTTGTTCCACTGCACCCAATCCGATTTGGCGTCTTCTTCCATGTCAAAATCGGATTTCTGGTAGGTACCGTCCGGGTGAATGATGATTTGCTGCTGGGCTTTAATAATTTCCAGCCACTCTTTCATGGAAACATCCCGTGGACCGGCAACATCGGTGGGACCTGGAACGTCCCGCGGCGGACCCACCTGTAGGGGTTGACCCGGTTTTTCCGGTGGCACATTCATTCCGGTGGACTTAGGCGCCGGTGTGACTTCTACCGCACCGTCGTACACCCGGAGCTGGGTGGTGGAATCCGGATT
>MVCZ01000147.1 GCA_002049825.1 Candidatus Zhuqueibacterota bacterium 4484_188 | reverse complement strand
TGCCCGTCCAGCGAGGTGACTTCGGCAATCACTGCGCTGTCACAGCGCCGGTATAAAAACGGCAGAAATCCCGGCAGAGTGTCCAGCGGCACCAGCACCCCGGCTTGCGCATAAGCTTCCACATCTCCCTGCCACATGTTGGAATAGATGTCCGGAGTGGTTTTCCCCACCACCGCCGCCAGAATGACTTCCTCGCTGGAACGACCTTCCGGTACCGGCTGAAAGTTAACCGGTATCTCCGGGTGGTGTTTATTCCACTCGGTAACCATTGCGCTGGCGAATTTGATTTCATAGGTATTATTGGAAGACCAGTAGGTAAGTCGGTTTTGCGAACTGGTACCGGAATGCCGGCAGGAAATATTACTTAAACAAATCAGACAAACCGGACAAATCAGTAAAAAAAACTTAATAAGATGTGCGGGCAAGTACTTCCGATAATTTTTATTCATTCAATCTGTTCAGTCTCGTTTAAATCCCACCGATTTTGGCAGTTGTATTCGCGTTAACAGCGAAAGCCCGTTCATCGAATAAGTAACTTTCTTTAAATTAAACCGGTACCCGGTGCGAAACAATCAGAATTTGGGTGGTTATGGTTACCCGTGTAATTTAAAACCGCAAACCTAATGAAAAACGTTGGGCGTTTTCCAGCCTGCCGAAATCAGCATAGGCGTAGTCGATGTTTATCTGAAAACCGCCCGGAAACCGGTGTGAAAATCCGGCGCCAAATGTGGGACCTTCCTCGCCGTCTCTCAGGAAGAGATTCCGGTAGCCGCCGCGCAGGAAAAATAGCTCCTTAAAACCGTATTCAAACCCCAGGTTCATGCTTTCGGTGTTATTAATCGGGTGCATGGCTTCCACCGCGGTGGTTAATCGGTGCGTCGGTCATTGTTTCCCAGATGGTAAGGGTCGATATCGTGATACACCAGCAGATTTTTGCCGGTCATCTGTAAATCGGTACCAAAATTAGTCAAGGCGGCGCCAATACGCATTCCGTGCAAACCGGTGGTGAAAATTGAGCCGATATCAACGGCAAATCCCTGCGCGGTTTCTTCCCAGATTTTCTGATAGATATATTTGGCATTAAATCCCATGGCAAATCGTTCGGTCAGCTTGAACCCGTAGGTAAGCATGAGTGCCATATCGCCGATATGAAAAAACTCGCCGGTGCCCTCCGGTTGCTCGATCGTACGAACCATCATATCTTTCATACTGAGCGAGGTGAGGCTGGCTCCCAGGGTTCCTATTCTTCCCAATGGCAGTATCGCCCCGGCAAAATCGAAGTTGACCCCGGCAATCCAGTCGGTGTGCACAAATAAAATCTCCGGGCGGGTGAGCCGCCCCACACCAGCCGGATTCCAGTAAAGTGCGCTGGCATCGTTAGCGGTTGCCACGAATGCACCTCCCATGGCAATTGCCCGCGCACCAACTCCTATCTCTAAAAAAGGAGCGGCGGTTGTTGCCACATTCGATACGTTACTCTCGGTTTGTGCCCTAAGCGCGCTGAGAAAACACAAACATAAAATGAACGGTATGATCAAATTTTTCATCTTCTCACCCGGTTTTATTTAATAATCGCAAACTTTCCGATTTTTTCGCCCACGCCTGGTGCATCGACATGGAAAACATACACGCCGTAAGCAATTTCCTGACCATCCTTATTCAGAACATCCCAGGCTTCCTGGCCGTCGTCAATGGTGCCATTATGTTCAATCGTATCGACTAAATATCCTCGCAGTGAATAAATGCGAATCGTGCATTTTTTCGGTAGATGAATGAAATAAATTTTTCGTTCACCCCGTCCGAAGCGGTAGGGCGAGCGCGGTTCCCAGGAAGCGGCGACCACGTAAGGATTCGGCACCACGGCAATTTTGTCCATTTCCTGTTTGGCTTTTTGCACATCGTACGATTCGCCGCTGACCTTAAATTCGATTCGGTCACCGGTACGAAAGCCTTTTTTGGTGGAAATGCGGAAAATATCTCCCGGTGCCGGCGGAATTAAATTGTCGTCGGCAGAATCTGCCTCCAGGTAAAAACGCGTAAACTTGGTGGGAACGTCCGGCGGAAGCAAGACGTTTTCGGCGGTATCAACAATCTGATCGGAAAAAGTAATCAGGAAATCCGCCGGGTAATTAATGTTGAAATTAAGCATCGGATTGGTATTGGAAAACCGGCTGTCCTGATTCACCCGCCAACGGTAATTGGTACTGCCCAGAATCCAGCCGGTGCTGTCGCGGTTCAAATCTGTCTGGTCATTGTGGATGTTTACCACAAACCCGTCGATCAGGGGCGATTGAGAATCTTCATCAATCCAAAGCGTATCGGTCCGGGGGATTTTTTGCCCGTTGGTAATATCATAAATCACATAGAAGGGATTTCCCAGGTTGTGAAAATATGCCGTGTCCCCAAACTCGATAGAATAGGTGTGACCGTCAAGCACAGAGTCGGGTACCAGGAAGCGAATTTTCACGTCTCCGGTTCCGATGGTCTGGCGATTCACGTTTTCCGCTAATCCGGCATCGACGTAGCCGGCAGCCGGTGCGCGCGGCACCACCACCGCGGTGTTGATGTCAACCGTCACGTTGCCCGAAAGGTCCTGGGCAATTTTGCTGGTGCACTCTGCCGGCGAAAGACCGACCAAACCGCCGGTAACACTGGTGTCCACCAAGCCATGATCGTAGGAAACAATCGCATAGTAGTAGGTTTGACCGTTCTTCACATCATTGTCGATGTAATAATGTTGCAGCCCGGAGTTGTCGCCCAAATCGAAGTGCGCGCCGGAAACATCGATAGGATGCAAACCGCTCCACTGGTTTTTCAAATCGAACTGGGCAATTGGTTTGCGGAAAGTGAGCCGTCCGTAAGCGTCGGTAATCAACCGGTTTTCCAGGAATTCCGGTTCGGTGCTGCGGTAAATACGGTATCCCTCAAAATCGTATTCCTGAAGGAAGGGATCCCAGGATTTTTCTGCACGGCTGTCCCACACCAGAATGACCCGGTTATTACCCGGAATCACCGCTTTCAGGCGCGGCTTGTCCGGCGGTTTGGCAAAGCGGTAATCGGCGTTGTAAATTTGTTGAATAGTTTTTTTGGTTAACACCAGGTCGTCTTTATCTTCGCCGAAGAGCAGTGCCATAGAGTAATTTTCTGTTTGTCCGGCTTTCAGCGGAAAGAGTAATTTTCTGTTTGTCCGGCTTTCAGCGGAAACGGACCGGAAGAAAAGAACATGCCCAGGTTGGCGGTTACCTGCTGGCTGTGCGGCGGCGGTGCCGAACGAAAAACTTTCCAGTCCTGGTTTTCATTCCACAGTTCGTAGGTGTGGACCGGGAAAATGCGGAATCCGGTTAGCCCGATCTGGTCTGATTCATCTTTATCGGTAAAATCGAAAAATCAGGTTCACCGGCGGTGGGCATTCCATCACCCTCGCCAATGTCCGGTCCGGGGTATCCAAAATTATTCGGACCTAAACCGTCTTCACCGACATCTCCATTTAACGCTTCACCTTCATCCCATTGCCCGTTTTGGTTCACATCCGTATAGGGTTTCCAGTCGCAGTCGCCGTCTTCGTCACCCGACCAGTGCGGACCCGGTGGATGGCCAAAGTATTTTTCGTACTGCACCGGGTCTGCCACGCCGTAGGGATATTCGCTTAAAAAGGTTCCCGGTCCGGAATCGCGCCGTTCATCAATTAAACCGTCTTCATCATTGTCCATGCCATCGTCGGAGATGCCGGGACTTTCTAAGAAGGCAAAACCGGCAACGCCCACTGGGTGCCATTTTCCCGGCGTTCCGAATCCATCATAGTCCCAGGCCCAGGCAATATCCAGGAATGTATCGTAATCCCCGGTGTCGTCGGAAGAGTCGTCGGTGCCGCCCACGCCCCAATCGATGTAAAAAGAATAGTAGGTGCTGTCGAAGTTCGCTTCGCCTTCGTTGGTAATAAAATATACGGCAAAAATAACATCTTCTGCCAGTACCTGCGACCACTGGAAATAGCGGGCAGCGACTTCCAGCCCCATTCCGCGCCGGGTATGGTCACTGGGAATGGGGTAAAAAGCCCACTCTTCATCCGGGTCATCATCAAACACAAAATAGGTTTCCAGGTCGGCATTCTGAACACCTTTGCCGAAAAAACCGTTCCAATACACTAAATCGTCAATTAGCCCGTTGCCGTCGTCGTCGAAATCGTTGCGCACTTCATTGGGGTTTACCCAACCGTCTTCTTTATCCGGCCAGCGGTCCGGCCAGGTCAGCGGATCATTGCTCATGGCCGGTTTATCGTTTTCCGGGTTGAAATAGCCGGGAAGCGGCGCCCAGCCCCACAGTTCGTCGTGGGGTCCTTTGTCCACAAATTCGCGGTATTGGGTTTCCATGGGATAAATCACATTTCCATGGATGTCTTTGGTTCTTCCCTGGACAACCAGTGCCACACCATCGACATATTGGTGACCGGTGCCTTTAGGCCATTCGCCCGAGGGAGAATCCGGCCAGTGGGCAATTTCGCCCCAGTTAATAAATATGGTACGAACCAGGTTTCCATCCATAATACCCTGGTGACGGTACTTGGTATCCCCCACGTTTGGATCGGGGGTGCGCTGGGCAAAGAGCAGAGAACTAAAGAAGCAAAGCAGTGCAAGCGATTTGGTAACGAAAGTTATTTTATTCATGGTTTAACCCGTGTGTTAAAAATCCATTTCAAACCCAAATTGAATTCGCCGGGGTTCGGAATAGAAATCCGGCCGCACAAAATACTGATCGAGTGTGTTCAATCCCCGCGGTCGTACGCCGCCGGAATACAACGGTGCCAGCGTGTAACCGGCGCGCCCTGTATCGGTGAACACATCCTTCTCGTTCAAACGATCGAACAAATTGAACACCCGGACAAAGAAAGAGTATTTCAGTCCGATGAAACGGAAGTCCTTGTACAAATACAGGTCAACGTTGAACTCTGCCGGTTTGCGTCCGCTGTTTTCAACCGCAGTCTGCACATTCTGAAAGGTGGGACTGTACGGCAGCCCGGTACCGTAACGACCGATTACACTGAGCGCATATCGTCCCGGAATTCCTAAAGTGAGCGTTGCATTTATCTGATGCCGGCGGTCCCAGTTTAACGGAACCAACTGTTTTTCGGTTTGTTTTGGCGGGTCGGTCTGCGCATCCAGGAATGCCGTGTTCGGATCGGAAGCGTTCCCCTTGGCAATCTGGTAGGTGTAGTCGACGCTGGCGCTTATTCCCGAGGCGTATCGTTTCTCGAAATCGACCGTCACCCCGCGCACGAAACCGTAATCCCGGTTAATGTAGCGTGCGTAGCGTTCGCCGTTTTGGGTTTGTAAAACTTCGGTGCCCAACAGATTCCGGATGTCTTTATAAAAAGCGGTTACCGAAAGACCGAAAACAGTGCCCAGTTGCTGCTGCAATCCAATTTCGTAAATGACCGTGCGCTGCGGCTTCAAATTGGCGTTGCCTACCGTGTTGAGCAATGATTGCGGTGGTGGAGAAGGGGTGCTTTGCAGCGGGAAAATGTTAAATTCCGGGTTGGTGTAAAGATAGAAGAAATTGGGTACCTGGAAAAAATGCCCGTAGGAAATATGAACCACACCCCGCGCCGAAATCGGGTAAGCAATTCCAAACCGCGGGCTGATCTGCAAGTGTGTCTCCGATTTTTTCAGCTTCGAAGTACTGGGGTTGGTAAAATCTTCCGGTATCTGTCCATCGGGATCAAAATAGTCCAACCGCACGCCGCTGTTCACGACGATATAATCAAATTCCATTTTGTCCTGCAGAAAGGCGGCAAATTCCCTGGGATGATGCAGGTAGCGGTTGTTGTTAAAAGCGGAAATCGGCGCAATCCGTTCCGGTAATTCGGGAATAACCTCAAACTCATGCATCCACAGGCGGTGCTGTTTTGCCTCAAGACCAAACTTAAGCAAGTGGTGTCTATTCACTTGGCTGGTTAAGTCCGTTTTAACCAGTTGAGTGGTGGTGCTGCGATGGAAGTGCCACATCTGCTGCCCGGAACTGAGGAAAGCATTTGCGCCGGAATTTTGTAAATGTTCGCTGGGAACGTAGCGGGGGTCATAAGGGTCTTCGTAAACATATTGATTGAAGCGGGTGAAAAAATAGGAATATCGCAGGTCTAAGAATGTGTGTGAACTGAAAATATGGTTCCACCAGACGTTGCTGGTAATTCCCCATTGTTTTCGCTGGTAATTGCCGGTGGGATCCAAGCGGAAACGGTGATCATAATCTTGCCAGCTTCTGGTTTGATACATTGTCTCTAGGTTGATTTTGTCCAGGTCGGTCAGGTTGTAAGTTAATTTCAAACTGCCGGTTTTTCGCTCGGAACTGTTCATGGAAACAGCTTCGGCATCATTTATCAGCTTTTGCGCCAGTTCCTCGGTGAAGCCATATTTTTTTCCGTGGCTCATTACAGTCCGTGCTTCGGGATTGTCGTCCTGAAAGTCCGAACTGTCACTGGGCAGGAAGACATCTTTTCCGTAAATAAAACCGTCGTTTTTAAAATACCTGCCGCTGGCAAAAAAACTCATTTTCTTTCCGGAACCGGGAACCGGTCCGCTCAGGCTGCCCTGCACGTTCCTTAATCACCGCCGTAGAGAGTGATGTTTCCCCGGTAATGTTGTGTGCCCTCTTTGGTAACCACATTTACTACACCGGACATTGCCTGACCGTATTCGGCATTAAAAGTGCCGCTGATAACAGTAAGCTCCTGAATAGAGTTGTTTTCCACTTCCAGCGCGTAGGAACCGGAATACACATCGTTTACCGGGACACCGTCGATAAGGTAGGTAACTTCGCCCAGTCGCCCACCGCGGAAATGTCCGTCCACCACACCGGCTTGCAGATTCACCACGTCGCTGAAATTTTCTACCGGCAGGTTTTCAATCACATCGCTTCCAACGGAAGATTCGGTGGAAGTCAAATCTTTTTTTACCAGCGGACGCTCGGCAGTTACCTCGATGGTTTCTCCTAATTCCAGGCTGGTTTGTTGAAGCTTAAAATTAACCCGGGTGGTTTTGTCTGCGCTTATCCGGAGGTTGTTCACCACATAGTCGTTGTATCCGATCATTTCTGCACGGACGGTGTAAATACCGGGTGGAACTCCCAAAATCAGGAAAGTGCCATCAACATCGGTTGCCGCACCCAGCATGGTGTTCTCAATCAGAATGTTGACTCCCGGTAGCGGCTCGCCGTTTGTCGCGTCCACTACCTGCCCGACAACCTTTCCGGTAGTGCCTGCAAAAACAGATATGTTAAACAGGGTGATAATAAAAAAATTATATAGAATCGATTTTATAGAAAAATATTTCATATTCAGCCCCATCTTAATCGGATGAGTTCTTGAACGTTTAAATGTGGACACATTTTTTATCGGTACATTAACACCAGTACCATATCCGGATCAATATTCTTCCCGGCGTCCTCTTTTTGAAGAGAACACCGGGAAATGTCACGAGGAATCAGTATGAAGCACCTTACTTAATGAAGGTCATCTTTTTGGTAATCAGGGCATTCTGACCTTTGAGTTGATACAGGTAAACACCCGTTGCTACCCGATTACCGGAATCGTCAGTGCCATCCCACAACACACTATATGTTCCGGCCTGACGAACATCGTTCACCAGCGTACGGATTTTCTGACCCAGCATGTTGTAAATGTTCAGCACCACTTTTCCGGTTTTCGGTACTTTAAATTCAATCATCGTTTCCGGGTTAAAGGGATTGGGATAATTCTGTGCCAGTTGGAAATCGGAGCTCAGGGTTGAGGTCGGCGACGCCGGGTCTTCGACGTGCACCACCATTGCTTGCACCTTTTTAATACTGAAATCATCGTACCAGGCATATCCGGTGGGGAAAGAGGTAAACCGGGCGCGCAAACTAACGCCGGCTGCATCCTCTGTCGAACGGGACAAAACGGAATATTTTGTCCAGCCGCTGGAATCGGCTCTCTGGTCGATATAGAAGAATTGATCGCCGCCGGATAAATCCCAGGCATGACGTAACGGTGTGCGGTGGTAAAAGAAACATAACCCCACCCGTTGATCGTCCCGATCAGGAATGATGTTCGTGGGATAATATTCCGCACCGGTATTGATGCTGTCGGTACGCACCCATGCGCTGATCAGGTACCATTCGTCCGGATCACACGGGGTCGGTTCGCTGTAGAACACAATTTCATCTGCCCGGTTGTCTTTTTCAACCAGCAGCGCGTCATGGCTGCCGCTATGGGCATTGGGGTCATCGACCAGAGCAACAAA